>JANXLP010000627.1 GCA_025355125.1 Opitutaceae bacterium
CGGGCCCGCCCCCCCCCCCCCCCCCCACCACGGGTCGAGCCGATGGGTGCTGGCGGCGGCGATGCGGTTGAACGTGGTGCGGCTTTGAAACTGCCGGTCAAAACGTGACGGGTGTGATGAGGACGCCGTTGAGGTCGAAGACTACTGCTTGGCTGAAGGTGCCGGACGCCGGTCAGCCCTCGTCGGATGAGGGTGGGCTCTCGGGTTTCGGCTTCAGGCGGCGCCCGCGGGTGGCGTCGATTTCTTCGAGCTTGGGATTCGGGATGCGCGTGAAGGCGATGCGCATGGGCGCGTAGCCGGTGGCGCCGTGCGCACCGCCGAAATAAACGGAGTTTTTGCCGAAGGTGAGGTTGAGCGTGTCGATGGCGGTGTTGAGGCGGGTGCGGGTAGTTTCGGTGGCCGCTTCGAAGAGGTCGCCGGTGTGTTGGGCGGCGGGAAGGAGTTGGCCGAGGACGATACCGACGCGGAGCGGGGGCTTCGACTGATGCGCGGCGGGGCGGCGGGACCAGAGTTCGTTGAGGACGCGGGTGAAGTGAAGGGTGTCCTGCGTCTCGTTGAAGCGGAGATCGGCGGACCAGTCCGTAGCGTCGCGGTAGCCGACGGAGAGGTGGAGGGCACCGGCGTAGAAGCCCTCGTGGCGGAGGCGCATGGCAGCTTTTTGGAAAAGGCAATAGAACACGGCGAGGGCGGCGGCGGGAGTGCGTTTCTCGGGCGGGAGGACGTGGCTGTGGCCGATGGTGCTGGTCTTGGTTTTTTCGCGTTCCTGGAGGCCGCCGTGGAGCCAGTCGTGGAAGCGGGCGCCCTCGACGCTGCCCCAGACGGCGCGGAGTTGGGCGCTGCTGGCGGCGTAGAGGGTGGCGACATCGGGGATGCCGGCGGCGCGGAGGCGGGCTTCCATGCTCTCGCCGACGCCGGTGAAATCACTGAGCTGCACGCCGCGCGCGATGAGTTTGGCGGGGATGTCGGCTTCGTCGAAGAGGACGAGGCCGTCGGGCTTTTCGAGATCGGAGGCGAGCTTGGCGAGGAACCAATTGGGGCCGATGCCGATGGAGCTGCGGAGGCAGGGGCCGGCGTCGCGGGCGATCCGGGCCTTGATCTCGCGGGCGACGGCGAGGGCGCGGGCGGGTTGCGCGAAGTCGCCGGAAAGTTCGCATTCGAGCTCGTCGATGGACTGGACTTTTTTGACGGGCAAAACGGTCTCGACGATTTCGCGGAGGCGGTGGTGGTAGCGAATATAAATTTCGGGCCGGGCCTCGACGATGATGATACCGGGGCAGCGGGTGCGGCACTCGGAGACACGGGCGTTGCGCGTGAGGCCGAGGGCCTTGGCCTCGATGCTGATGGCGATGCAGCCGGTGGTCTCGGCGAGGACGGGGACGATGCCGACGGGCCGGCCACGGAGTTCCGGGCGCTCCTGTTGCTCGACGGAGGCGAAGAAGGAATTGAAGTCGATGGCGAGGGCGCGGAGTGCCACGGGCGGAACCGTCGGCTTTTAAAAACCGCTGTCAAACGGCGAGACGCTTGACGCGATGAGCGACGTTAAACATCGGTTTTGAATATGAAAATCGCGACCAGTCGGGAACCGCGGGGTCCGAGGTCGGGGCCGGCCAAGGGGGGCGGGTTTGAGAAGGTTTCACTTACGCGCCGTGATCGGCGGTTGGCGCTAAGTGCGGCGGTCGCGCCCGGGAAAAAGACAAAGAAATTGGTGTGGCCCGATATCATGATGCGGCTCCACGAGCGGTTTCCCGCCGGGCCGTTGAAAGGGAACTCCACGAGCGAATTGATGGTAGAAATGAGAGGTCGCCAACCGTGACGTTACATCTCGATACAAGTGCGACCCGAGAAGCCGCGCCGACGAGTTGCCGGTGGTATGAGAAAGCGAACGCGGAGCGAAAAGGCGGCATGGCGACAAGCGCCAGCCCTACACCACGGATGGACGCACTCGGTGGAGGTGGCGGTGGATGTCGCCTTAAAGTCATCAAACTCTGAGCCGCCATGCGCATCGCGGTCATTGCCGATACCCACGACAAATTCCCGGCGACGCTGCCGGGGCGGTTGAAAGACGCGGACGAGATCTGGCATCTGGGCGATGTGTGCGAGCCGGCGACGCTGGTGGAGTTCGAGCTGCTCGGGAAGCCGCTCCACGTGGTGCTCGGCAACAACGACTGGGATGCGGCGTGGCCGCTGGAGCTGGAGTTGGCGCGCGAGGGTTTTAAATTTTACCTGACACACATCCCGCCGCGCCATGCGCCGAAGGGGTTTGCGGCGATCTTGCACGGGCACACGCATGTGCCGCGCGATGAATTAAGCGCGGGGGCGCGGTGGCTGAACCCGGGGTGCATCTCACGGCCGAATCGCGGGGCGCCGCCGAGCTTCGCGTGGCTCACTTTGGAGAAGGGCCGGGGTTGGCAATGGAAGGTGGTGCCGCTGTGAGCGACGGAATGTTTGGCCGCAGATTTCACAAATGAACACGGATGCCGGAAAAACGGAGAAGGGCGGAATTGTGATAGAAGCGTTGGGCGCGGGAGCGACGGAGCGAGATTGGGCGGAGCTGGCGGAACTATTGACGGCGTGTGTCGAGGGTGGGGCGTCGATCGGGTTTCTCGCGCCGCTGCTGCGGGCGGAAGCCGATGCGTATTGGCTGAAGATCGCGGGTGACCTGCCGGGCGGATTTCGGGTGCTGCTGGTGGCGCGCGCGACGGCCGGCGGAACGATCATGGGGAGCGCGCAGCTTTCGTGCGAAGCGAAGGCCAATGGCCGGCATCGCGGTGAGGTGCAAAAAGTGATGATGCATCCCGCGTATCGCCGGCGCGGGATCGCGGCGCGGTTGATGGCGGAGATCGAGCGGATCGCGCGAGCGCGGGGCCTGACGCTGCTGTTTCTCGACACAAGCGACAGCCACGCGGGCGCCCGCGAGTTCTACGAGCGACTGAGCTACGTTTACGCGGGTGGTATTCCCAACTACGCGCTTGATCCGCACGGCACGCCGGAGAAGAACGCGATTTTCTACAAGACGCTGGCGCCGGGCGGCTGATTTGTTTCAGTCGGTGGCAACGTGAGCGCGCACGAGCAACAACAGGATCTTTTCGGACTTTTCACGCCGACGGCAGGCGTGCATCGCGCGCCGCCGGCGGCCGT
>JANXLP010000665.1 GCA_025355125.1 Opitutaceae bacterium
TCTCCGATCTGGTCCGTCGTGGCATGGGCGTCCCGCCCATGTTCCGAACCCACGGGCGGGACGCCCGTGCCACTTTCGATCCGCCGCAGGCAACCCTACCTTTTTAGACGCCCTCTCAGGCCGGGTCGTCCACTTGCACGAATTGTTCGTAAAGCGCCGCGTAGCGGCCGTGCGCCGCGAGCAACTGGGAATGCGTGCCGCGCTCGACGATCACCCCGTGGTCGAGCACGAGCACGAGATCCGCATGGCGGATCGTGCTGAGACGGTGCGCGACGACGAAGCTCGTGCGGCCGCGCAGCAATTTCAGCAGCGCCGCCTGCAGCCGCGCCTCGGTGAGCGCATCAATGGAGCTCGTCGCCTCGTCGAGAATCACCAACCGCGGATCGGCGAGCAGCGCGCGGGTGAAGCACACGAGCTGCCGCTGGCCCACCGAGAGGCTGGCGCCGCGCTCGCCGACTTCCGTCAGAAAACCCCGCGGCAGTGCCTCCAGGATATCGAGGCAGTCGAGCTGTTGCGCCGCGGCGCGGACTTCGGCATCCGTCGCCTCGGGTTTCGCGAGGCGGATGTTTTCGAGCACGCTGCCGCTGAACAGAAAATTCTGCTGCTGCACCATGCCCGTCTGGCGGTGGAGTGAGCGCGCGGTGAGCGTGCGGATCTCGCGACCGTCGATGAGCAACTCGCCGGCGGTGGGGAGATAGAATTTGGAAACGAGATTGATGATCGAGCTCTTGCCACTGCCCGTATGCCCGACGAGCGCGATCGTCTGTCCCGGCTCGGCGATGAAATCGATGTCGCGCAACACGAGCCGCGCCGGGTCGTAGCCGAACGCGAGCCCGCGGAACTCGACGCGCATGCCGGCGCCGGCTTCGCCGGTGGGGTTTCGAGTTTTGGGACTCGGGTTTCGGGACTCGGAACCCGGAACCACCAACCCGGAACCCGGAACCGCGGCGGCTCCGCCCTCGCGCGGATCGGGCAGATCGACCGCATCGGGGGCGTCTTCCCAATCGGGCACGGTGTCGATCAGCTTGAAGACGCGCTCGGCACCGGCCATCGCGACGAGCGCCTGGTTGTATTGGCCGCCGATCACGGCGATGGGGGAGAAAAATTGGTTCGAGAGCAGGAAAAAGGTGATGAGCCCGCCGATCGTCATATCGCCGTGAAACACGCGCCAGCCGCCAAACATGAGGAGCGTGGCCACAAAAAATTGGCTGTTGAGCTCGAGCAGCGGCGTGAGTCGCGCGGAGGTGCGCGCAAGGGCGATATTGTAGCGCGAATGGTCGGCGAGCAGCGTGCGGAAGAGGCCGGCGTTGGTCTCCTGCCGCACGAAGCCCTGCGTCACGCGGATGCCGTTGACGGACTCCGCGAGCGTGGCGGTGACCCGGCTGAAGCTGTCACTGGCGGCGCGCGAATAGAGGCTGAGCTTCACGCGGAACCGCCGGTTGATGGCCCAGAGCACGGGCGCCATCGCGAGCACGACGAGAAAGAGCACCCAGTCGGTCCACGCCATCACGATGGCGGAAAACACCATCGTGCCACCCTGGATGACGCTCATGAAGAGCACGTCCTGGATGCCCACGCGCACCGATTCCACGTCGCTGGTCACGCGACCGATGATCCGGCCGAGTTTCATACGGTGGAAAAAGCTCATCGGCTGGCGCTGGACCTTGGCGAAAATATCGGCGCGCAGGCCGTTCACCGCCGTCTCGCCGATCTGGTAGGCGTAGCGCATGCGGAAGTGGAACAACCCGTCCGTGGAAAGCGCGAGCAGGCCGAAGCCGGCGACGCCGAGCGCGATCCCATGAAAATCGCGCGCGGTGATCGGTCCGTTGATCACCAGCGCCGTGACCCAACCCAGCGCCGGCAATTGCGCGGCGCGGATCAGCGTGAGCACGATGAGCGCGGTGAGTTTGCCTTTCACCGGCGCGGTGTAGCTGAAGAGTCGGCGGATGAGGCCCCATTCGAGCGGCTTCAATTCCTCCGTGTCTTCGTCATCATCGGGCTGGCGTTGGATGAGCCCGATGGGTTTGGGCTTCGGCGGGGGCGTGGGGCCGGCGGGAATCATGCGGTGCCCTCCTTCGGTTTACCGAGCGACTGGAGTTCACTGCCGTCCACGAGTTGCAGGCTGGCGACGCGGCGGTAGGAGCCGGGTTGAGCCATGAGTTCCTCATGCGTGCCGCGCTGCGCGATGCGGCCGTTTTCCATCACGATGATGAAATCCGCGCGGCGGAGCGTGCTCAGGCGGTGCGCCACGATGAAGGTGGTGCGGCCGGCGATGGCGCGGTCGAGCGCCTCGAAAATCGCGTGCTCGGTCTCGCTGTCGATGGCGGCGGTCGGATCGTCGAGGAGCAGGATCGCCGGCTCGAGCAACACCGCGCGCGCGATGGCGAGGCGCTGGCGCTGGCCGCCGCTGAGGCTGCTGCCGCTTTCGCCCAGCACGGTGTCGTAGCCGAGCGGGAGCTGCGTGATGAACTCATGCGCGGCGGCGATGTGCGCGGCCTTCTCGATCTGCGCGCGGGTGGCGTCGGGGTGGCCGAAGGCGATGTTGGCCGCAATGGTATTGGAGAAGAGAAAGCTCTCTTGGAAAACGAGGCCGATGTTGCGCCGCAGGTCGTCGAGGTGGAGCCGGCGCGCATCGATCCCGTCGATGAGCACCCGGCCCGCCGTGGGATCGAAGAAGCGCGGGATGAGGCTCATCAGGACGCTTTTGCCGGCGCCGGTCGCGCCGAGGATGGCGACGCACTGGCCGGGGCGGACGTCGAGGTCGATGTCGCGCACGACGGCCTCGGCTCCGGTGTAGGCGAACGAGACGTTTTCAAACGTCACCGCGCCCTCGCAGCGCGGGCGGCGGATGGCATCGGGCGCGTTCTTCACCTCGACGGGGGCATCGAGGATCTCGAAGACGCGGCGCGCCCCAATGAGCGACTGCTGCACGGAGTTCACGATATTGGCGACGTTGTTCACCTGGCCGGAGAACTGTTCGAGGAGGCCGGCGAAGACGATCAGCCCGGTGCCCAGCGGCAGCTGGTCGTGCGCGACGAGCCAGCCGCCGTAGCCGAGCAGCACCATCATGTTGATGCGCGTGAGAAAACCCACCGCCGGCGCGAACAGGCTGTTCCTCCAGAAAATCGTCTGCTGCTGGTCATAGCAGGCCTGGTTCGCGGCGGCGAACTTCGCGCGCGCCTCGGGCTCGCGGCCGAAGCCCTTGGTGACGGCTACGCCCTGCAGGTTCTCGGCGAGGATCTGCACCATCCGTTCGACCAACGTGCGGTTTTGCGCGTAGGCCGGGTGCATTTTTTTGGAAAACCAGGCCGACATCAGCGCCAGCAGCGGCGTGGTCGCGAGGCACGCGAGGGTGAGCAGCGGGCTGAGACTGGCCATGTAGATCACGTAAACCGTGAGCGACACGACCATGATGACGCTCTGGATCAGCACCTGATCGACAAACATGCGCACCGACTGCACGTCGCCCGTGAGGCGCGTGATAATCGAGCCCGTGGAGTTGGCGTCGAAGAACCGGAAGCTCAGGCGCTGGAGCTTGTCGTAAACCTCGCCGCGCAGATCGACCACGAGCTTCTGCTGCACGAGGATGTTGATGGAGACCGCGAGCGCGTAGTTAAGCACGGCGCGGCCGAGCGCGAGTCCGAGGATCAAGGCGGCCAGCAGACCCAGCACCTGCAGCGGCGGCCAGGTCTCGGGCAGCGCGACGTGAAGCACGTTGGCCGTGAGCGGGGTGCCGTTGATCTTGTGCTTGATGTAGTCGATGCCGAGCCCGGTGAAGCTCAGGCCCGCGATGCCCATCGTGAGCAGCAAGAGCTGTAACCCGAGGACTTGGAAACAGTGTAACCGGTAACGCCAGGCGAGCCCGAACAAACGCCGAATCAGCACCCAATTGGTGGTCGCATCAGCATCAGACATGGTCGGTGACACAGACATTTGGACCACAAACTACGGCCACGGAGCAGCACTGCACGAAATATTTTCTCGGAGAATTCCGCCTCTTTCAGAGCGGACCCGCCCGCCGCCGGAGCCTCCGAAACCGACGGATCAGTTCCGCTGGCGCCGAGTCTGGTTCTGCCCCTGCGTCTGCGTCTGCTGGGCGCGTTGCTGGCCGCGCTGCTGCTGGGGTTGAGGCGGGGGAGCTTCGACCACGGGGGCGGGCTGAACCCCGTTGGCGGCCTGAATGGAGGCCTGTTCGCGCAAGGCCCGGCGGCGGCGCACTTCCGTGGCCACCGCTTCGAGGCGGGCCTGTTCGTCGGCCGGCGTGGGATTCAGCACGACATTTTGGGTGACCGCCGAAGGCATTCCCGGACCGGGCGTGGGCAACGGCATCGGTGCCGCCGCTTGACCCGAAGAGGCCACCTTCACGGCCCGCATTGCCAGCGTGATCGTGCGCCCACCGTATTCGACGGCGACGGTCTCATGCGCGCCGTCGTAAGATTTAACCACGAAGTCGTAGCCTTTTTGATTCACCGCCGTCCACGTGCTGACCTTTTTCGCGGGATCAAAAATACAAAAACTGAGGCCGGCTTTCGTTTCCATGACGCCGCGCAGTTCGATCGCCGCGCCCTCGGTCACCGTCACCGCACCCGACGACGCCGCAGGCATAAAAGGAGAATTCGCCGCGAGTTGCGCGTAGCTGCGAGGGGTATGCGCTAGCAGCGCGGTGACCAACATCAGCGAGGAACGTGAAAGACGGCGGGCGGACATGGGGGTGGGCAGAACTAGAATAGACGGCGCACGCCGGGTCAAGTGACAGGGTTTTTTAGCAAACTGCAGGTCGCGGCAGGGTTCCCGCCTTCAACCCGCTCACAGCAACGTTCCCCGCATGATCAGGTAGGCGACGCTGAAGTAGATGATGAGTCCGGTCACGTCCACCAATGTCGCGACAAACGGCGCGCTCGACGTCGCCGGATCGAAACCGAGGCGTTTCAGCACCAGCGGCAGCATCGACCCCATGAGCGATCCCCACAGCACGATGCCCACCAGCGCGAGACCGACCGTCAGCGCCACTAGCATCCAGTGCGGGCCATAGACGGCGGAGAACATCGACCACACCGCGATCCGCAGAAATCCGATGGCGCCGAGAATCAAGCCCAGCGCCGTGCCCGCCGCGAGCTCGCGCCGCATGATTTTCCACCAGTCGCGCAACTTGAACTCACCCAGCGCGAGCGCGCGGATGACCAGCGTCGCCGCCTGCGAACCCGCGTTGCCGCCGGAGCTGATCACGAGGGGAATGAACAGCGAGAGCACGATGGCCTTTTCCAGTTCGCCTTCGAAATAACCCATCGCCGTCGCCGTGAGCATCTCCCCGAGGAAGAGCACCACGAGCCAGCTCGCCCGTTTCTTCACCATCCGCGAAAGCGCGATGGTCGTGTAAGGTTCATCCAGCGCCTCGCTACCGCCGAGCTTCTGGATGTCTTCCGTCGCTTCTTCGGACGCGACATCGAGCATGTCGTCCACCGTGACGATGCCGATGAGCTTGCGGCTTTCATCGGTGACCGGGAGCGCCACGCGGTCGTATTTCTGAAAAAGCTGGAGCGCCTTCTCGCGGTCGTCCGTCGGCGAGAGCATGGTATAGTTGCCATCAAGCAACTCGCTCACCGGCCGGTCCAACGGCGAAAGCAAAAAACGCCGCACACGGATGTCGTCGATGAGATGTCCACCCGCATCGACCGCGAAAACGATGTTGAGCGTCTCGCGGTCGTAGCCGTGCTCGCGGATGTAATCGAGCGCCTCGCGCACCGTCCACTCCGGCCGCACCGCCACAAAATCCAGCGTCATCATGCGGCCGACGCTGTGCTCGGGATACGCCAAAAGCGCCTGCGCGACCTGCCGCTCATCGGGCGAGAGCATCGCCAGCATCTGCATCGCGACGTCGAGCGGCAGCTCATTGAGAAACGCCGTGCGGTCGTCCGGCGGAAGCGCGTTCAACAACGCCGCCGCCTGCTCCTGCGTGAGCATCTTCAGCAGCTTCTTCTGCGCCTCGATCGGCATGTAGGTGAAGATCGTCGCATCCTGTTCCCGCGAGCCCACCCGGAACAGCGCCGCCAATTCCTCCACTGGCAGATCCGCAATCAACGGCGCCAAATCCATCGGCAACCACGGCTCGAGGTATTTCTTGAGCGCAGGGATATCCTTGCGCGCGATCAGCGCGGAAATGTCGGCTTTGACGTTGGCCTGGGCGAGCATGACGAGACGCAGACAGGACGCGCCGACGGTATCAATCCTCAGCCCGGTTAAATCTTCACCGCGCCCAGTCCCTACTCCGGCGACGACTTCAGCCTTGCCCACGAAAACTTAAAATACCTTATCGGTTTCTCAAGAAACCATGCCCGCCGTCGCTCCCTTCCCCTCGCCCACCGGGCTCGTCGATCAAGCCGCCCGCGCCCGCATTCTCCGCCAAGCCCGCATCGATTTCTTCACCCGTGGCTACAGCGTCGTCACGATGGACGACCTCGCGACCGAGCTCGGGATGAGCAAAAAAACGCTCTACCTCCACTTCACCGGCAAGGACGCGATCCTCCGCGAAATCATCCTCGCGCTCGGCGACGAAATCAAAGCCGACGCCGACGCGCTCCTCGGCAACCGCGGCCTGAACTTCGCCGAAAAGCTCCGCGGCTTCGCCGAGGGCATGGCGCAACGCCTCCAATCCCTCACGCCCCACACCCTGCGCGATCTCCAACGCTACGCGCCCGCCCTCTACGAACTCGCCAGCGCCATGCGCCAAAAGACCATTCCCTACGTCTTCGGTCGCTTCGTCGAAGAGGGCCAGTTATCCGGCATGGTCCGCACCGATCTCAACGCCGTTTTCGCCGTCGAATTTTACCTGCAAGCCGTGCAGGGCCTCCTCCAGCCCGCGACGCTCGATCGCCTCGGCCTCGCACCACGCGAGGTCTGCGCCCGCGCCATCGAACTCTTTTTCGGCGGACTCCTCACTCCTGCTGGACGCAAAGAACATGAAAAACTTTTCCCCCGCTAAACCCGCCGCGCTCCTCGTGCTCGCCGTTTTCGCCGCCGTCTTCACCGGCTGCAGCCGTCCCGCGTCCACCGGCTATCAGGGCTACCTCGAAGGCGACTTCATCTACGTCGCCGCCCCCCTCGCCGGCCAATTGGAAAAACTCGCCGTCACCAAAGGCACCCGCATCGCTGCCGGCGCCCCGCTCTTCACCCTCGAGCACGCCAACGAACTTGCCGCCCAACGCCAGGCCTCCGACCAGCTCCGAGCCGCCGAGGCCCGCTTCGCCGACGCCCGCAAGGGCCAGCGCCCCAGCGAACTCGCCACCCTCACCGCCCGCCTCGACCAAGCCCGCGCCGCCGCCGAACTCTCCGCCCTCGATCTCACCCGCCAGAAAAATCTCTACGACACCCGCGTCCTCGCCGCCAGCGACTACGACCGCGCCCGCCTCACCCACGAGAAAAACCTCCGCGCCATCGACGAACTCACAACGCAGCTCACCACCGCCGGACTCGGCGGACGCACCGACGCCCTCGCCGCCGCCGCCGCCGACGTAAGCGCCGCCACCGCCGCCAAGGAAAAAACCGACTGGGCTGTCGCCCAAAAATCCCAAGCGGCACCACGCGCCGCGCTCGTTTACGACACGCTTTATCGCGTGGGCGAGTTCGTCGCCGCCGGCAATCCCGTCGTTTCCCTGCTGCCCGCCGAGAATATCAAGGTCCGCTTCTTCGTTCCCGAGGCCGAATTCGCCACGCTCAAAGCCGGCGCCGCCGTGCGCATCACCCTCACCGGTCGCCCCACCCCGCTCGAAGCCCGCATCAGCTACCTCTCGCCCTCGCCGGAATACACGCCGCCGATTCTCTACAACCGCGAGAACCGCTCCAAACTCGTCTTCATGATCGAGGCCGTCTTCACCGATTCCGCCGCCGCCCGCGACCTCCACCCCGGCCAGCCCGTGGATGTCCTGGAGTAGGGCGAGGTCTCCGACCCGCCCTCCGCGCCCTCGCCGATGAGCCCGCCCACCCTCCGCCCGACACCCCGCCTCTTTGGAGCTTTGGCATTTTGTCTTTTGTGATTTCCCCGATGAACGCCATCGACGTCACTGGCGTCACCAAACGTTTCGGTGCCAAAACCGTGGTCAACGGCATCGACCTCGCCGTGCGCCGCGGCGAAATCTACGACTTCCTCGGCCCCAATGGCTCGGGCAAGACGACCTTCATCCGCATGCTCT
>JANXLP010000710.1 GCA_025355125.1 Opitutaceae bacterium
GTCGCCCGAGTTAGGCTGGTGGTTGGCGCGGCGGTAATAACCTTTACCCCGGGTCTTCCTGGCGGCGGGGCGGGGGCGTTGGCCTAGCGACGTTCCAGCAGTCGGAGTGTGTCCTCGCAGTTGCTGAACTCTGCGAGTTTCGGCGCGGGAGCGCACGTCATCGGACAGCACGGATACCTAGCCAAAAATAGGTCCGTCTGTAGCGTGCGCTGAATTCTAGAGGCGTGGAGTTCATTCATGTGGCCACTCACCCGGCACCTTGGACAACCCGTATCAGCCCGCGAAGACTCGGACGCTCCATACTTTTCAATTCCCCATCGAGCGCACGGTCTGGGACCTTCGCCAAAACCAGCAATTGGCTAATTCTGGCAATACTCACGCCTTCTTGTGCTGCAATGGCTGCCAAGCCGGACATACGGCCACTTTTAAGGGCCTCCGCCCAGCGTCTTACCTTCTCAACCACCCGGCGAACCTCATCAACCTTTGTTTGAGCCGCATCAGCATGTTGCACCGCGGACTCAGGGTATGCGAAAGGATAGAAAACATACGGCAGTGCCTTAGTGCGACCCACAGGTAGACAAACACCTAGAATTAGGTCGAAGTTTCGACCCTGACGACGTTGTGGGCAGCCATTTTAGCCAACGACTTATGTGCGTTGGCTTTATTTTTTAACAAGACAGTGTGGGCTCAATCCAACTTGATCCGCGAGCGGCAAAAAGCCCCGCACTTCGCGTAGATTTCCTGCGCCGAAGACAGCATCAAGGCCTCCGCCGCGAGATCGCGGGCGTCCGTCATCGACATTGCGCGAACGAGATACTTAACGGCCGGCAACAGCGGCGGCGTCATACTGAGCGCATCCACGCCCAAACCCAGCAACAGCGGCACCAGCACCGGATCGCCCGCCATCTCGCCACACACGCTCACCGGGACTTTCGCCCGATGCGCCTCGTCCACAATATGCTTCAACGTCCTCAGCACCGCCGGGTGCGTGGGCTCGTAAAGGTGCGCGATGCGATCGTTCCCGCGGTCGATCGCCAGCAGGTATTGAATGAGGTCATTGGTCCCAATGCTGAAGAAATCACACGTCCGCGCCAACAGGTCCGTCGTCGCCGCCGCGCTCGGAATTTCGATCATCGCACCCACCTCCAGCTTTTCATCAAAGGACTGCCCCTTCGCCTTGAGCTCGGCTTTGCACTCCGCGAGCACCGCGTTGGCCCGCGCCAATTCGTCCGCGCCACTTATCATCGGATACATCAACCGCACTTTGCCGTGCGCGCTCGCCATCAGAATGGCGCGGAGCTGGTCCTTAAAGATGTCCGTATGCTCGAGGCAAAAACGGATAGCCCTGAACCCCATGAACGGATTCGCCTCCTTCGGAAAGAGATCGGGATTACCGGCCATCGGCTTGTCGCCGCCGAGGTCGAG
>JANXLP010000730.1 GCA_025355125.1 Opitutaceae bacterium
ATCAACGTCTGGCTTCTCCGCCCGGCCAAACCGACGCCCTACCGCGGAGGTGACGCCAAGACCATCCGCGAAGAGTTTCACGCCTACGGCCTGCCCGTGTGGTTCATGGGCGTGGTCGGCGCGCTCAAGCTTAGCTTCGCGGTCGCTCTGCTGCTGGCGATTTGGTTCCCGGCGCTCGCGCAGCCGGCCGCCCTCGGCCTCGGTGCGCTGATGCTCGGCACCCTCGGCATGCACCTCAAGGTCAAGGACCCCCTCTCCAAGTCGATCCCCGCCGCCGTCATGCTCGCGCTCTGCGCTGCGATCGTCCTCCTGCCGCCGCTCATCGGCTCATAAAGCTCGCGGCCTAAAACGCCGCCACGCTCAGATAGGCGTTTAGGATTAGGTAGAACGACGCCGGGGTCATCTGCACCCAACTGTCCCTGATGCGGCAGCGGACAACGACCCCGGTCAACATCATCAGAGCCAGCCCCGCCGCCGCCGCGCGACCCAGCCACGGCTCGCCGAGCCCCGCCAGCAAACCGAGCGCCGCCAGCAGTTGGAGCGATCCCACCAGCATCCGTTGCCGCCCCAAGCGATAGCGCTCGAACTCCCGCTGCATGTGCTCCGACCCGATGCACGACACCCCGTAACCAAGAAACGAAAGGGCCGAGAAAACAATGAGCGCGTTATTTAACACCCTACGAGCAAAGCCAACTTTCTGAAAACAGGAACCCATAACCGCGGTTTTGCGGCCCCTTAAAATTAACCTACCGGCCGGCGTGAGCCTTCCCGCCCGCCCTCAGAAAAATACCCCGCCCGCAAAAGGCCCGTCGCTTTGACAGGCACCGGCCTCGGACCACGATGCGTCATGGCCGTCACCGCCCTCATCACCACCCACCGCATCGAAGGCCGTGAGCGTAGGACCGCTCGCTTAATTTGCCTCCTCGCGTTTACCGCAAAGGGGAGGTCGACGAATTCAAGCCGTTCCGCTTCTGGATTCTCCCACCTTTATGGCGCTCTCAATCGCCTGCGCTCCGGGGCTGCGGCCCGCGCTCGTCCGCCGGCGCCAATCTCCTGATGCCCTCAAAACGACGCCCACTCCGCGACGACGTTGAACGGCTCAGCCGTGGCGATTCCACCCGACAACGGATCGGATGCCGCGGCATCCCTCACCGCCTGACCCAGCGTGAATGCATCCTATTCGAAGCCGCCAAGAAAAAAAGATTTCTCAAGCTCCCTGCCTCCGGAGTTCGCCAAAACCTAGTCAATATTTACCGTCTCTGGTGCGAAGCATCCAACCGGCCCTGCGACATCCGCCACGTGCCAAGGGACTAGACCGGCGCACGCCGGGCGAATCGGGAAGATCGTTTCAGGGGGTGATCATCGCCGCGCCTCGCCGACCACGCTCGCGAAAAGTCCGCCGGCGGGCTCGGCTGCATCCTCCCCCTTCCACCACCTCGGAAATAAGCCGCTCAATCTATTCTAGAAATGCGCCCCGCTCTCCGCTCACCTTCCTCCCACTTATGTCCGCCGCATTTTCCGCCCCACTCACCCTCGGCTTCGACGCCGACGACACCCTTTGGCACAACGAAGTCATTTTCGAAAAAGTCCACGAACGCTACCGTGCTCTCCTCGCCCGCTACCACGATGCCGCCACCGTGGACCGCACCCTCTTCGCGACCGAGCTGCGCAACCTCCAACTCTACGGCTATGGCGTAAAAGGCTTCACGCTCTCCGCCATCGAGACCGCCATCCAACTCACCGCCGGCAAGATCAGCGCCGACGAAATCCAGCAGCTCATCTCCCTCGGCCGCGACATGCTCGAACACCCAGTCGACGTCCTCGACGGCGTCGCCGAAACCCTCGCCGCCCTCTCCGGCCACCACCGCCTCCTCGTCATCACCAAGGGCGACCTCCGCGACCAGGAGCGTAAACTCGCCCGCTCCGGCCTCGCCGCCCATTTCCAACACGTCGAAATCCTCTCCGAAAAAGACGAGGGCTCCTACGCCGCGCTCTTCCGCCGCCACGCCATCGATCCCGCGCGTTTTCTGATGGTCGGCAATTCCCTCAAGTCCGACATCCTCCCCGTCCTCGCCCTCGGCGGCGCCGGCGCGCACATCCCCTACCACATCACCTGGGCCGCCGAACGCGTCGAAACCCCGCCCCAGGCCAGCAGCCGTTTCTTCCAACTCAAAACCGTCCGCGAACTCTCCGCCATCCTCAAGACATGGTCCGCCTCGCTCTGAGTCCGCCCATGCCGATTTCCAGCTTCGGTTTTCAGCCCGTTGCTTTCGCGTCGTTCGCGTGTTTCGCGGGCATCTCCCGCTCCTAGGCCGCCCCCGCCCATGTGCACGCGCTTCCTCCTCCTGAAGGAACATCTCCGCGACGCCTTCATCGCGCTCGGCGTCGAGCTCCCCGCCGACTTCGCCTCGCGCTACAACGTCGTCCCCGGCTCCAAAATCCCCGCCGTCCGCCGCACCCCCAAGGCTCCGCGCGCCGAGGCCACCGCCCTCCACTGGGGCCTCGTCCCTTCTTGGGCCAAAAGCGCCGACGCCTCCACCCAGCTCGTCAACGCCCGCGCCGAAACCCTCGCAGCTAAGCCCTCCTTCCGCGACGCCTTCAGCCATCGCCGCTGCATCATTCCCGCCGGCGGTTTTTATGAATGGGCGCAACACGGCCGCGCCCGCAAACCCTGGCTATTCCAGCGCCCCGACGGCGCGGTCTTCGGCTTCGCCGGTCTCTGGGAGACGTGGCGCGCCCCCGACGGCTCCGTCCTCGAATCCTGCGCCTTCGTCACCACCGCGCCCAACGCCGTCATGCGCCCCATCCACCACCGCATGCCCGCGCTCCTCGCGCCGGAAAATTTCGCCACGTGGCTCGACCCCGACGCCGATCCCGCCCGCGACCTCGCCCCACTCCTCCGCCCCGCGCCCGACGACGCCTTCACCGCCACCGCCCTCTCGTCCTACGTGAGCAACGTCCGCCACGACGACCCCGCCTGCCTCACCCCCGCCGGCCTCCACGACGGCGACCCCGCACCGCAGCTCTCGCTCGGCTTCGACTGAGCCCCCCTTGATGTGCGCCGTGATCGCGGTCGGCCGTGCGCTCCGCCGCGCGGCCAGGCATACCGGCGATTCGCGCCGAAGGTCATCGGGGTCATGAGGCCGCGGGCGGTGCGCCCGGCCCACCCACTCCGTAGCATTCCTATTTCACCGCCCCTCCCCCCACCTAGCCTTTCGCCCACCCCTCCACGAACCGCCTTGTCCGCTGGCCCTCTCTCTGCGTTCAATCACTTCTCGCCTCTTCTTCCGAACCCCCGCGTGAATCTCCTCGACCGCCATATTTTCAAGAGCGTGCTCTTCACCCGCGCGGGCGCAGTCAGCCTCTTCGCGTTTGTGCTCATGCTGGGCAATCTCATCCGCGACCTCCTGCCCTATCTGCTCTCCGGCCAGTTGCCTTTCGCCACCTTCGCACGCCTTGTCTGGATGCTC
>JANXLP010000734.1 GCA_025355125.1 Opitutaceae bacterium
CCCACATTCGGAGGATTGGTGGAGACGGTGTGGGAGCGAGCTTGCTCGCGACTTTCGGCGGCGGCTTAGCCGCCATAGCACTCGAGGTATTTCAGGCCGGTGCTGGTGTTGAAGAGGACGATGGTGTCGTCGGGCTTCACTTGGTTGGCGGCGACGAGGGTCTTGAGGGCGGCGTAGCAGGCGCCGCCTTCGGGGGCGGTGAAGACGCCTTCGGCGGAGCCGACTTCTTTGGTGCAGGAAATCATCTGATCGTCAGGCACGGCGATGGCGCCGCCGCCGGATTTGCGGAGGGCGTCGAGCATGATGAAATCGCCGATGGCCTTGGGCACGCGGAGACCGGAGGCGCGGGTGTGCGCGCCGAGATGCTCGGCGGCGAATTTCTCGCCGGCGTGAAACGCGCGGACGATGGGCTGGCAGCCCTCGGCTTGGACGCTGAACATGCGGGGCCGCTTGGAGCCGATCCAGCCCATGCGCTCCATCTCGTCGAAGGCTTTCCACATGCCGACGAGGCCGGTGCCGCCGCCGGTCGGGTAAAGGATGACGTCGGGGAGCGTCCAGTTGAGCTGCTCGGCGAGTTCGTAGCCGAGGGTCTTTTTGCCCTCGGCGCGGTAGGGTTCTTTCAATGTCGAAACGTCGAACCAGCCTTCGGCGACCTTGCGCTTCGCGACCTCGGCGCCGCAGTCGGTGATGAGGCCGTTGATGAGGGTGACGAAGGCGCCCATCTGCTCGCACTCGATGATGTTGGCCTTGGGGGTGTCCTTCGGCATGAAGATGTGAGCTTCCATGCCTGCGCGCGCAGCGTAGGCGGCGAGGGCGCCGGCGGCGTTGCCGGCGGAGGGGGCGGCGAGTTTTTTGAGGCCGTATTGCTTGGCCATCGAGACGGCGGCGGTCATGCCGCGGGCTTTGAAACTGGCGGTGGGGTTTTGCGCCTCGTCCTTGATGAAGAGGCGGCTGAGACCGTGCTTGGCGCCGAGGCGCGGGGCGGGGAGCAACGGGGTCCAACCTTCGCCGAGGGTGACGATGTCGGTGGCGTTTTTTACGGGGAGAACCTCGCGGTAGCGCCAGAGGGATTTTTCTCGGGTGCGGAGGGATTCCTTGGTCAAGGTCTTCGCGGCGGCGACGAGATCGTAGTGGGCGAAGAGGGGCTTGCCGCAGGCGGTGCAGACATTCTGCGGGACGGCCGCATCATGTTCTTTGGAGCAGGCGGTGCAGGCGAGGTGCGTGAGGTGCATCGGAGAAAAGTCAAAACAGGCGGCGGGCGCGTGGCAATGACGCGGGCGGGTGATTGGAGCGAAGGTGAAACCATGGACTACCGTTGGGTCCGGCGAAGTGCGCCGGGGCCGGGGGATTCTTTTAGGTAGGCGGGCGCGGGTTCCGGGTGGGCGAGATCCATCGGCTTGAAATCGTCGACGATAAAGCGGGCGAGGGCGGGGACGTTTTGGCGGATGCCGGCGACGATGAGTTTGGAGAGGAGATAACCGCCGAAGCCGTTCAGGTGGGTCTGGTCGCTGAAGGCGGTGCCGACGTCGGCACCAAGGGCGGTCCAGAGTTGTTTGCTCGCGGCCCATTGGTCGATGAGCGGGAGGTTTTCCTGCGTGGCGAACTCGCGCATGGCGCGGGCCCAGGGGCCGACGGTGTCGCCATTGGCGCGGCGCTCCATCGGGGTGACGAGGACGAGGGTGGCGCCGCGGCGGCGGGTCTCGGCGAGGATGACGGAGAGGTAGGCTTTGAAGGTGGTGGCGGGTTCGGTGTAGGTCTGCGGCCACTGGGGCTTGGAGTCGTTGTGGCCGAATTGCACGAGGAGGAAGTCGCCGGCTTTCATCTGGCTGAGGACTTTGTCCATGCGCTGTCCGGTGATGAAGCTCTTGGTGG
>JANXLP010000745.1 GCA_025355125.1 Opitutaceae bacterium
TTTCGATGTGGGCGTGGAGATCGATGAAGCCGGGGCTGACGACGAGGCCTTTGGCGTCGATGGTGCGTTTGGCGGGCTCGGTGAGGTGCGGGGCGAGGGCGACGATGCGGTCGCCGGTGATGCCGATGTCGGCGGCGACGAGGGCGGTATCGGCGGAGGCGCCGGTGAAGACGCGGCCGTTTTTGATGAGCAGATCGTAATCGGCGCGAGCGTTGACGGAGAGCAGGAGGAGCGGGGCGAGAAGGCGGACAGAAATCTTCATGGCTTGGATGGAGACCAACCGGGAATACGGCGGGAGCGAGCGGGAAAGCGGGCGGCGTGCCAATGGGTGGGGGCGGAATTTGCGCGGGCTCGGGCGCGGCCATTCGTCGCTACGTCATTCCAGGTCTCTAAAATAGTCGGGTCCTTGTGTCCATCGCTCTGCAATCTTCTTCCCAATGAGAACAGCGACCCGCTCGCCAAGTCCGAGAAGCGCAGCAGCATTAGGATTTGCGCGGACCACGCCATTTTCGACGAAGACAAGATTCTCCTCATAGAGGAAATCGCATCCAAAAAGGCAGAGCGGCATCACAATCTGCGGATCAATACGCTCGGAATGAGTGCAGAGGTATCGAGGTTTCTTATGCGCGGCGACCAACGCCGTGACCGGATAGCGTAATTGGCAGATTGCGCAGGCTTCCTCCTTTGCGTCGGCGAAAATAAATTCCGCAAGGTAGCCCTGTTCTCTGCGTCGCTTGATTTTAGACGGGGCGTCGGTTCCCGGTTCGCTTACGGCCTTTAGCAGCTCGCGGTATTTCTCAAGCCGTCGCTCGTGATCGTTCACCTGGTGTGCCTTCGTCGCAAAGGTCAGGAGTCGGTAGGTCCGCTCCCCATCGTTTCCACTTACCCAGACAATGGGTGAGTTCATGATAGCCTTGTCGATAGTCGCGGCGCTGAACTCGACAGCGAACGCGGCGAGCTTCTCGTTAAGGGCAGGGAGGCTGGCCCCGCTCTGACCGAATTCCGTCAGCACTCGCCGGACCGTCTCTTGCGATGTAGAGAGCTCGACGGACTCGCAGGTCTCCTTTCGGAAATGAGCGATTCCAGTCCGGACGTAGACATAGCGACACTGACGCAAGTAGTCGCTGATCATCTCGGGCACCGCCACTGGATGGTCTAACGATCTGCTTTTCAGGGCCCGGTGAAGCGCCGCGGCGAGTTCCTCCACTGGGCAGAAATCGGTGACTTTGTGAGCCTTAAATAGGTTGTTGATGAGTGTGTTCTCGCGCTCTTCGCAGAGATACCACAGGTCCGTTCCGTCTCGTTTGGTCCAGAATTGCGAAGAGGTTTCGATAATCCGGCGAACAAAGTGCTGTTGGCTCACAGATTCGGGCCCGAGCTTTTCTTCGAGGTAGCGAAACTTCGCGATCCCGAGCTGGCCGGGCAGCGTCTTCGCGTGACGCAGGAGCGATTGCGCCGCGTCCAGTCCATCTACAGGAAGAAAGAACAGCGCGTCGGCTCGCTCGATGGATTGCGCCGAATTGGTCGGGCGTAAATCCTGGTCGAAGATATCCACCGATTTATCCTGCGTCACATCGTGGATCAGCCGCAGCAATCCTGCGGGGCTACAGTCGGCGGCGATCAGGTTCTCGCGGCGCAATGACTCTATGAAATCGTCGGCATTCAGCGGGGCAGTTGAGCGCAACAGTTTTTGCGCGCGGATAACGGCAGGAAGGTCGGTGGGTTTCACCCTTTCTCGAAATTTTTTTTCGATGATCTGCCGGGCCCACTCTTTCGTGAAGCCTTTGGCGGAGGCCGTCTCCTCCAACGTGGGGAACGGATGACCACGAAAGCCGTAGTATAATGCGATGAATTCCGCGTTTTGTTCTATCTTCCCTCCTTTGCTCGAGCGTTGGAGGAAAGCCATTAACTGACCTTCGATATCTGGTGGCAGCGCGGGAGCGACTTGAGCAGAAGGTGGCTCGGGGGACTTTGGGGGAGGCACATATGCTAACATGGCCTTTGCGAGCGCCAAAAAGTAGGATGCACTCCTCAGTTTCGCTTTTACGTAGGGCGTCGTCACGAACGACTGCTCTTGGTTAAAAAGGGCGACATAGCGTTCGATGAACTCGCGGCTGTTCGGGCGGCCTAATCCGGTTTCCGGATAAAACGAGACACCGTCCATCTCGATCTTTACCCTAAAGGTGGAGCCGTCTGTCAGCGTCTTAAACTCTACCGCGGCACTTTGCGCCGCGAAGTGGAAGACCTCATCTATCGTAATCGGTCTCATCTGCAGGAATTGCACAAATCTAGCAGCGTGAAGCCAGCTTCAATCTCGATCTAAATACCATGTGAGCATGCAGTGAGATAGCATCTGGAAAATCTTACCGGAGGGAAACTGTGAATGTGCTACCCAAGTTTCGATCCTCGGAGTTTTGGTCACAAAAGCTCAAAAATCCGCCAGCTTCGTTCCCAATCTCACGTGTGCCTACAGATTGTAGAAAGGCTCTGTCGGAGTCAAAATCTCTTTGCGCTATTTGCGGCCAAAACCTTTAGGCTGTGCATCGTCAGTAGGGCTTTTACTCGAAGATTTTGCCGCGGTTAAAACGCCAGATCGCGAGGGACATCACGATGGCGGTGATGCCGCCGAGGATGCCGAGGACGGGGAGGAGTTGGACGAAGCCCATGCCGGCCCAAAGCACGTTGGAGAAGCCTTCCATCGACCAGTAAACGAGGGTGAGCTTGCTGAACTGCTGGATGAATTGTGGCATGAGGCTGATCGGGAACCAGGCGCCTCCGAGCGCGCTCATCGTCATGATAAGGAAAGTGGCGAGACCGCTGGCGGCTTCGGCGCTCGGCGCGACGGCGGCGAGCAACATGCCGAAGGAGGTGCAGGCGGCGGCGGCGAAGGCGCACACGAGGAGAAGAAGGGCGAAGTGCTTTTCG
>JANXLP010000001.1 GCA_025355125.1 Opitutaceae bacterium
CTCGAGCAGCCCGCCCGCCTCTTCCCGGGTTATGATGAGAACGTTTACGGTCCGATCGTCGTTGTTGGTAAGATGGGATTCCTTGTCACGTCGGTCATTTTCATGACGGCCGGCACCATGCTGTTGATGTGGCTCGGTGAACAGATCACCCAGCGCGGTATCGGTAACGGTGTCTCGCTCCTCATCACGGTCGGTATCTTGGCGGACATCCCGAACGCAGCCGTCGCCACCTATAATCTTTTCTTCCGTCCTGTTGGCACCGGCCAAAGTCTCGGCCTGCCCGCGGCCATCGTCATGGTGTTTCTTTTCGTGGTGGTCACCATGGGTATTATCATGGTCGTCCAAGGCCAACGTAAGATTCCTGTCCAATACGCCAAGCGCGTGGTCGGTAATAAGGTCATGGGTGGGCAGAGTTCCTTCCTACCCCTCAAGGTGAACTACTCCGGTGTCATGCCCGTGATCTTCGCCAGCGCCATCTTGCTCTTCCCTCAGCAGATTTTCTCCCAACTTGGTGCCGCCTTTAACATCAAGTTCTTGAGCGAGATTTCCCAGAACCTCCTGCGCGGACACTGGAGCTACTATCTCATCGATACGGTGCTGATCATGTTCTTCAGCTATTTCTGGGTCTCCGTGATGTTCAAACCGATCCAGATCGCCGACGATCTCAAGAAATACGGTGGCTACATTCCCGGTGTTCGTCCGGGTGAGCCTACCGCTCAGTTCCTCGATTTCATCATGACGCGTCTCACTCTCGCGGGTGCGATCTTCCTGACGATCATCGCCGTCATGCCCGACGTGCTTCTGTTTGAGCTCAACGTCCCGCAGCGTATCGCCGTCTTCTTTGGCGGCACCGGTATGCTCATCACCGTTGGCGTCATCCTCGACACCATGCGCCAGATCGAGACCTTCCTTTTGCAACGCCACTACGACGGTTTCCTGAAGAAGGGCCGTATCCGCGCCCGCAGCGCTAATCCTCAAGGTATGACGGGCGACGCTCTCAGCACCGATGCGATCATGAAGCTCGCGCTGCCGATGTTGGGTTTGCTCTTGCTGGGCGTGGGCATCGCGGCCTATCGGCACTTCGTCAAATAAGTTCTTTACTCTGGTCGCGATGGCAGCCATCATCGACCCCTTCGCTCTTGGCGGGCCTCCTGCCAAAGCGAAAATCATTCTCCTTGGTTCACCCGATTTTCACTCTGAAAACCTGATGAACTGGGTTCGTTCTTTGCACATTGAGCACGTCTCTCCCGCCGGCACGTCGCGCCGGGAGATTTCGCGCCGCCCCGGCCCCGCCGAGGCGACTGAAGCCGCCATGATCGCATCTCTGCGAAAGTGGTTCTTTGCGCGCAAACCTGATGCGGGATTCATCCTCACGGATTTCCCGGCTACGCTGCTCCAAGCAATAGTGTTCGCTGAGTGGATGGATGCCCGTGACGAAACTCTCGTCGCGGTGTTTGCCGCTCCTGATGCTTCCGCATCAGTCGTTGAACACTATCGCACCTTAGGCCTCCTCGTTTACGACGGGGCCGCACTCGCCGCATGATTCCGATCAAAGACAAAGTCGGTATCGCTAAAATGCGCGAGGCCTGTGCCATCGCCGCCACAGTGCTTGAGCAACTCAAGCACATCGTTCGGCCCGGTGTCACTACGCAGGATTTGGAGGAAGCGGGTCGCGATTTGATCTCCCGCCTAGGCGCTCGTAGCGCCTGTTTTGGTTACCAAAATGGTTCACGCCGCTACCCGGCGCACACTTGCATCTCGGTCAACGAAGAAGTCGTTCACGGCATTCCGTCGTTCCGAAAGGTGTTGCGCGAAGGAGATGTCGTTTCGCTGGACATCGTAGTTTGGCACGACGGTTACGTCGGCGACAATGCCTTCACCGTTCCCGTCGGCCCGATCTCGCCCGGTGTCGAAAAATTGCTTCGTGTTTCCCGCGATGCTCTCGATCTCGGTATCAAGCAGGCGCAAGTCGGTAATCGCATCGGCGATATTTCGCACGCGATTCAGGCCCACTGCGAAAGCCACGGTTTCAGCGTCGTCCGCGATATGGTTGGCCACGGGGTCGGCCTCGCGATGCACGAGCCGCCAGAAATCGCCAACTTTGGCCGACGCGGCACCGGCGAAAAAATCAAGGCCGGCATGACGCTCGCGATTGAGCCCATGGTTAACCTTGGCGGCTTTAAGACGAAAACGCTCTTCGACGGCTGGACCCATGTTACCGCCGACGGACTGCCCTCTGCTCACTTCGAACACACTGTGCTTACGACTGAACGCGGCCCCGAGATACTCACGATCCCGCGCCCACTTTGATAAATCCACTTTCCCGTTTTTAACTCACAACTCTCAAACTAACCCACCATACCATGCCACGTCTCCTCGGCGTCGAAATCCCCGCGAAGAAGAAAATCGCGTTCTCCCTCCGTTACATCTACGGCATCGGTCCGCAGCGTGCTGACCTGATCGTTAAAGAAGTCGGCATCGATCCCGACATGCGCGCTCAAGACCTCACGGAAGAGCAGCTCAACAAGATACTCCACGTGATCACCGATCACAAGTGGGTCGTCGAGGGCGATCTTCGCCGTGACCACACCTCCAATCTGAAGCGCCTCCAGGCGATCAATTGCTACCGTGGCGTTCGCCACCGTCGCAGTCTCCCGGTTCGCGGTCAGCGCACCAGCACCAACGCCCGCACCCGCAAGGGCCCGCGCAAGACCGTTGGTGTCACCAAAGCTAAGGAAGTTTAATCTCTCACTCACATGGCCGAAGAAAAGTCCGCTCCCAAGAAGGAAAAACCCGTCAAGGCTCCTGCAGCCGCTGGCGAAACCAAGCCCGCCAAGGCCCCGAAAGCCCCCAAGGCTCCCGCTGCTGATGGTGCCGCTCCCGCCGTTGAAGGCGCCGTTGCCGCTCCCGCTGCTCCGGCCGCTGAAAAGCACGTTGAACTCATCGGTGGTGTTGCCCGTCAACCCACGGCCGAAGAACTCCTCAAGGAGGAAATTGGCACGATCAAGGTTCGCAAGGCCAAGGGTTCGAAGAACGTCACCTCCGGTGTCGCCAACGTCCTCGCCTCTTTCAACAACACGATCGTCTCGATCACCGACCACAAGGGCGCCGTCATCGCCTGGTCCAGCGCCGGCAAGTGCAACTTCCGCGGTTCGCGTAAGTCCACCGCCTACGCCGCCCAGATCGTTGCTCAAGACGCCGCGCGCAACGCGATGTCCCACGGCCTCAAGGACGTCGTCATCCGCATCTCTGGTCCCGGCCTCGGCCGCGACAGCGCAGTCCGCGCCCTGCAAGCGATCGGTCTCGAGATCACCTCGATCATCGACGTCACGCCCATCCCGCATAACGGCTGCCGCCCGCGCAAGCGTCGTCGCGTCTGAGCCCTCTGCACATCTTACTTTAACAATCAATATTTCCGACCATGGCTCGTTACACAGGTCCCACCACTCGCATCAGCCGCCGCTTCGGCGTGCATCTCCTTGGCTCCGCCAAGGCGCTTGAGCGCCGCAATTATCCTCCAGGGCAGCACGGCCCGAAGTCCCGCCGTAAGGTCTCCGAATACTCGGTCGGCCTCGGCGAGAAGCAAAAGCTCCGCTACGTCTACGGCCTCCTTGAGCGCCAGTTTCGTCGCACCTTTGAGATCGCGAAGAAAGAGCGCGGCGTCAC
>JANXLP010000004.1 GCA_025355125.1 Opitutaceae bacterium
TCTTCGACGTCGCCGGCCTCCCCACGTTCGCCGGCTCCACCTTCCTCCCCGAAGTCTGCCCCGACCCCACTGCCGACTCCGCCTTCATCGCCGCCGTCAACGCCGCCGGCGCCGTCTTCACGGGAAAAACCCACCTCCACGAATTCGCCTACGGCATCACCGGCGAAAATCCGCACTACGGCGACGTCGAACACCCGCGTTTCCCCGGCCGCACCTCCGGCGGTTCCAGCAGCGGTTCCGCCGCCGCCGTCGCCGCCGGCATCGTCCCCTTCGCTCTCGGCACCGACACCGGCGGCTCCATCCGCGTCCCCGCCGCCTTCTGCGGCCTCTACGGCTTTCGCGGCGCACCCCGCCACGAATGGATCGCCGATGCGTTTCCCCTCGCCCCCAGCTTCGACACCGCCGGCTGGTTCACCGCCACCGCCGCCGACATGCGCACCGCCCTCGCCGCCCTCGTCGGCCTCGGCACCAGCGAACGCACACCCCGCGGCTGCTACCTCGAAATCCCCGGCCTCACCCCCGAAGTCGCCTACGCCTGCCGCGCCGCCGCCACCAAACTCGCCCCGCCCGCCGATCACGCCACCAGCACCGAACTCCTCCGCCGCTTCGCCGGCGCCCTCGACGCCTACAACATCATCGTCGCCACCGAGTCCGCCGTCATCCACGCCCCCTGGTCCACCGACTACAAGGAAAGCTACGACCCCGCCGTCTGGGCCCGCCTCCAACGCATCCACGAACTCACCCCCGCCCAAGCCGCCTCCGCCGACGCCACCCTCGCCGCCGTGCGCCTCGTCTGGACGAGCTACTTCCTCACCTTCGATTTCTTGATCCTCCCTGCCGTCCATAGCGGCGCCCTCCCCAAAGCCGAGTGCACACTCCCCCAACGCAGCCGCCTCCTCTCCCTCACCGCCCCCGCCTCCCTCGGCGGCCTCCCCGTCCTCACGATCCCCGTCCCGCTGCCCGACGGCCTCACCGCCGGCCTCCAAATCGTAGTCAACCACCCCCAAAGCCCAGTGTTCCCGTGGGCCCTCGCGCAACTTTAGGCTCCCGTGTCTTCCGCCTCACGCAGGCCGTGCCTCAAATCCGTTTGTCACCTATTAAGTGACAAACTTTCGTGCTCATACGCGTTCTCTCAGGAAATCACCGCGAGCGACAATAACCAGTTTGTCACTTAATAGGTGACAAACTACGCGGTTCGTTTTCCTCACCCTCGGTCGCCCCAGCCTGCGAATCTCGGCGCCACCGCCCAACCCACACCTCACGCTGGCTTTCCGCCAATCTTCGCATCACCTAAACACGTGCCGCCCGCCGACACCACCCACGCTCCCTCCGCGACCTCCGACCCGCCCGCCGTCGAATTCCGCGCGGTCGAAAAACGCTATGGCTCAGGCCCCGTCATCCTCGACGACATCAACCTCACCGCCGCTCCCGGTGACTTCGTCGCCCTCATCGGCCCCAGCGGCTGCGGCAAATCCACGCTTCTAAAACTCATCGCCGGCCTCAGCCCGATCACCCGCGGCGAACTCCTCCTCGCCGGCCGCACCTCGCCAGCCTCTCTTTCCACTTCCGCAACCACCCCTAACACCCCCGCCGACGATCTCGCCTACGTCTTCCAAGAGCCCACGCTCCTCCCCTGGCTCACCGTCGCCGCCAACGTCGCCCTCCCCCTCGATCTCCGCGCCACCCCGCCCGCCCGCCGCACTCCACTCGTCACCGCCGCCCTCGCCCTCGTCGGCCTCGCCCCGCGCGCCGATTACTACCCGCGCCAACTCTCCGGCGGCCAAAAGATGCGCGTTTCCATCGCCCGCGCCCTCGTCCTCTCGCCACAGATTCTCCTCCTCGACGAACCCTTCGGTGCCCTCGACGAAATGACCCGCGACCGCCTCAACGAAGAACTCCTCGCCATTCGCGAACGCCAGCGCTGGACCGCCTTTTTCGTGACGCACTCCGTGGCCGAAGCCGTGTTCCTCTCCAACCGCATCGTCGTCATGTCCGCCAACCCCGGCCGCCTCCATCGCGAGATTCGCGTCGATCTCCCTTACCCGCGCACCCCCGCCACCCGCCGCGCCCCCGCCTACCACCGCCTCGTGGACGAAGTCTCCCAACTCCTCCGCTCCGTCGAAGACATCGCCACCACCCCTCCGGAACCCGAAACCCGAAACCCAAAACCCGGAACGGTCCCCCTCTGATGCCGCGCTCCAAGCTCCTCTCGATCCTCCTCCCTGCCCTCGCCGGTGCCCTCTTCGTCGCGATCTGGATCTTCGTGCGCGCTTCGCTCTCCGAGGATTTCCGTTTTCTCCTACCGTCGCCCGCCGAAGTCATCGCAGCCTTCCGCGAACACGGCGACGAGCTCTGGCGCGCCTCCCTCAACACCGCCGCCGGCGCCACCCTTGGCTTCCTCATCGCCGTCATCGTGAGCTTCACCCTCTCACTCCTGCTCTCTCTCTCGCCGCTCGTCCGCGTGACGTTCTATCCCTACCTGATGTTACTCCAGATGACGCCCATCATCGTCTTCGCCCCCATCCTCGTCCTCTGGGTCGGCGCCGGCCTAAAAAGCGTCACGATCATCACGTTCCTCATCTGCTTCTTCCCTCTCGCCGTGAACACCACGCAGGGCCTCGTCTCCACCGACCGCAACCTCGTCGAGCTCTTCCAACTCTACCGCGCCACCAAGCTCCAGGAAATCCGCCGGCTCCGCATCCCCGCCGCGCTCCCGTATTTTTTCACCGGCCTCCGCATCGCCGCCACCCTCGCGCCCATCGGCGCCCTCGTCGGCGACTACACCGCCGGCAGCTCCGCCGGTGACGGCGGCGGCCTCGGTTTCCAAACGATCATCTACAGCAGCCAGGCCAAATACCCCGCCCTCTTCGCCACCGCCGCCGTCTGCTGCGCCCTCGGCTTCATCTTCGTCGCCGCCGTGCTTTCGCTCTCTTGGTTCAGTCTCCACAAATGGCACGACTCCTACGACCGCACCGACACCTAACGTAGGGCGCGGTCTCCGACCCGCCCTCCACGCCCAAGCCCCGTCATTGCGAGGAGCGCAGCGACGCGGCAATCAATCACTCCCCTCCTCGCGCGCCTCGCGCCCTCCACTCTTTTTCCACCCGCCATGCTCAACCTCCGCCGCCTCGCCCTCCTCGCCCTCGCCACCGCCGCGCTGCTGCCCACCACCCGCGCCGCCGATTCCACGTCCTCCGACTCCAAAAAACCGCCCTTCAAACTCACCGTCCAACTCGACTGGGTCGCCGAGCCCGAGCACGGCGGCATCTACCAAGCCGCCGCCCGCGGCTACTTCGCCGCCGAGGGCCTCGACGTCACCATCACCCCCGGTGGCCCCAACGCCTTCGTCACCCAAAAAGTCGCCACCAACCAGGCCCAGCTCGGCCAGGGCGACTCCACCGACATCCTCCAAAAAATCGCCACCGGCCTCCCGTTGCTCTCCGTCGCCGCCGTCTTCCAAGACGATCCCTCCGGCCTCCTCGTCAACCCCACCAGCTCCGTCCGCCGCTTCGAAGATCTCCAAGGCAAGACCATCATCGCCCGCCCCGAGTGGACCTTCCTCGCGTTCTTGAAAAAGAAATACGGCGTCACTGTAAACGTCATCCCGCAGAGCTTCTCCGTCGCCGCCTTCCTCGGCGATAAAGAGGCGATCCAACAAGGCTACTTCATCGCCGAACCCTACCACATCGTGAAGGCCGGCGGTGCCAAACCCCGCTTCCTCTCCACGTGGGACGCCGGCTTCCGCGCCTACGCCGTGCTCTTCACCAACCGCAAATTCGCCCGCGAGCACCCCACCGAACTCCGCGCCTTCATGCGCGCCTACATCAAAGGCTGGAACGATTACCTCACCGGCGACCCGACCGCCGCCCACGCCGCGATGAAGAAATCCAACTCCGCCCTCACCGACGAATTCGCGCTGGCCTCCCGCCAACTCATCCTCGACGAAAAACTCGTCACCGGCCGCGACGCCGACGGCGGCCCCGCCAACATCGGCCGCCTCACCACCGCCCGCTTTGCCACCCAAATTTCCCAACTCGAAAACCTCGCCGTCTTCCCAAAGGGTAAAGTCACCCCCGCCCAAGCGATGACCACCGAGTTCCTCCCCCAGTAGCGCGCGGTCTCCGCCCCGCCCTTCCGAAATGTAGGCGGGGTGCCTCACCCCGCATTCCGCCGCAACCGCTCCGAAAGTAGCGCCGGCTTCCAGCCGGCTCCGAAACTCCGTGTAGGCGCACCGCTCGCCGGCGCCCATCCGCCTCCGCCGTGGCACGGGCATCTTGCCCGTGGGTTTGCGTCTAAATTTCAGCCCCATTGGCCTAACCCAAACTCCGCCCTTCCCCCACCCCTGCTCGCCACCCAGTCTTCTGCCGACCCACACGCGTCTTACGCTCTTACACCTTACTCCTCTTACGCTCTTATGTTCACCCTCGGCATCGACTACGGCACCAACTCCGTCCGCGCGCTCATCGTCCGCACCTCCGACGGCGCAGAATTCGGCACCGGCATCGCCCACTATCCCTCCGGCACGCAGGGCATTCTCCTCGACCCCAAGGACCACCACCTCGCCCGCCAGAATCCCGCCGACTACCTCTTCGGCCTCGAAAAATCCGTCCGCGCCGCCCTCGCCCACGCCAAAAAGAAACCCAGTTTCTCCGCCGCCAAAATCATCGGCCTCGGCGTGGACACCACCGGCTCCAGCCCCATCCCCGTCGATTCGCACAACGTCCCGCTCGCGCTCTCCCCGCGCTGGTCAAAGCACCTCGCCGCCCAATGCTGGCTCTGGAAAGACCACACCTCCCACCGCGAAGCCGCCGAAATCACCGCCCTCGCGGCAAAGCACCGCCCCCAGTTCATCGCCAAGTGCGGCAACACCTATTCCTCAGAATGGTTCTGGTCTAAAATTCTCCGCTGCCGCCGCGTCGCCCCCGCCGTCTTTGACGCCGCCCACTCTTGGGTCGAGCTCGCCGATTGGATTCCCTCCGTCCTCGCCGGCGCCACTGCGCCCGAGCAAATCGTGCGCGGCATCTGCACCGCCGGCCACAAAGCTCTCTACTCCGCCGACTGGGGCGGCCTGCCCGACAAAGAAGTCCTCGCCCTCCTCGACCCGAAACTCGCCGCCCTCCGCGACCGCCTCTACACCACCGCGCACGACGCCACCGCCAGCGCCGGCCAATTGTGTCCCGCGTGGGCCAAAAAACTCGGCCTCCCCGCCGGTATCCCCATCGCCATCGGCGAAATGGACGTCCACTACGGCGCCATCGGCTGCGGCATCGCCGAGGGCACGCTCGTGAAAGTCATCGGCACCTCCACCTGCGACTGCGCCGTCGTCCCGCTCACCACACCCGTCCGCGACATCCCCGGCATCTGCGGCATCGTCCCCGGCGCCATCCTCCCCGGCTTCCACGGCATCGAGGCCGGCCAATCCGCCGTCGGCGACATCTTCAAATGGTGGGTCGAAGTCGCCTGCGAAGCCGACCCCGCCCGCCACGCCCGCCTCACCGCCGAGGTCGCAAAACAAAAACCCGGCGCCAGTGGCCTCCTCGCCCTCGATTGGCACAACGGTAACCGCACTATCCTCGTCGATCCGCTCCTCACCGGCGCCCTCATCGGCACCACGCTCCACACCACGCAGGCCGAGATCTACCGCGCCCTCATCGAAGCCACCGCGTTCGGCGCGCGCGCCATCATCGAGCGCATCCGCGACTACGGCGTGCCCATCGACCGCGTCGTCTGCGCCGGCGGCATCGCCGAAAAAAACCCGCTCCTCATGCAGATCTACGCCGACGTCACCGGTTGCACCATGCTCGTCGCCGGCTCCTCGCAGGCCTGCGCTCTCGGCAGCGCCGTTTCCGCCGCCGTCCTCGCCGGCGCGCACAAGGATTTCCCCACCGCGCAGCGCAGGATGACCTCGCTGAAAAAAATCCGCTACACCCCAAAAGCCGCCGCGCGCAAAACCTACGACCAGCTCTACGCCCTCTACCGCCAGCTCCACGACAGCCTCGGAGGCCTCAATAAATCCGCCGACCTCTCCGCCGTCATGAAGACCCTCCTCACCCTAAAGTCCGTCGCCCGCTCCTGATCTGAAGGTAGGGCGCGTTATCCCTAAGAGGGCGTCTAAAAAGGTCTCCGATCTGGTCCGTCGTGGCATGGGCGTCCCGCCCATGTTCCGAACCCACGGGCGGGACGCCCGTGCCACTTTCGATCTGCCGCAGGCAACCCTACCTTTTTAGACGCCCTCTAACGCGCCGGAGCGACTCCGCCGCCCCCATTGCCTCCGGCATCGTGCCGATCCCGCTCCGCCGCCTCCTCCTCCGCTTTTCCGTGTCTTCCGTGTATTCCGTGGGCCCCCTCCGTTGCCCGCTCGTTCGCGTTCTCCGTTGATCGCCCTTTTCCCTTCTCCGCTTTTCGTGTCTTTCGTGTATTTCGTGGTTCCCCTCCCTGCCTAACCTCCGCCCTACTTTCCGCCCCGCCCCATGCTCGCCCGCCTCCGCGCCCTCTTCCGATTCCAAGAAAGCGGCCTGCTGCTCGTCATCCTCGCGCTCGGTGTCCTCCTCACCGCCTTCGCCGGCACCGTGCGCACCCCGGTCTTCGAACGCGATGCCGAGGGCAACCGCACCCGCGTCTTCACCACCAACTCCGACGGCGACCGCGTCCCGCTCCTCGCTGAGAAAAACAAATTCCTCAACGCCCAGAACCTCGCGCAACTCGCCAAAGACACATCCTTCATCGCCGTCATGGCTGTCGGTATGGCCGTGGTGATCATCGCCGGCGGCATCGATCTCACCGTCGGCTCCATCTACGCCCTCGCCTCGGTGGTCGGCGCCCTCGTCCTCAATCGCTACGGCCCCGAGGGCCTAGGCGCCACCACCTCACCCGTGCTCGGCATCTTCCTCGGCGCCGGCGCCTGCATCGGTGTCGCCGCCCTCTGCGGCCTCGCCACCGGCGGCCTCATCGTCGCCCTCCGCGTCCATCCGTTCATCATCACGCTCGGCGGCATGGCCATCTACCGCGGCATCGCCTTCGTCATCACCAAGGGCCAGTCCGTCGGCGCCTTCCCCGCCGCCTTCCGCGACTTCGTCCGCTTTGAAATCGGCGACGGCCTGAGCTTCGTCCCGCTCATGACGATGATCGTGGTCCTCATCGTCGGCTGGATCTTTCTCTCCCGCCTCGCCGCCGGTCGCCGCGTCTACGCCATTGGCGGCAACGAACTCGCCGCGCGCTTCTCCGGCATCCGCGTCGAGCGCGTGAAGCTCGGCATCTATCTCATCAGCGGCGTCTGCGCCGGCATCGCCGCGCTCCTCTCGCTCGGCTACTACGGCGCCGCCACCTCCGGCGACGGCCAGGGCTACGAACTCAACGTCATCGCCGCCGCCGTCGTCGGCGGCGCCAGCCTCACCGGCGGACGCGGCTCGGCCCTCGGCGTCGTTCTCGGCGCGCTCATCATCCAGATGATTTCCAGCGGCATCGTCATCCTCGGCATCGATCAAAACTACAGCCAGATCATCATCGGCTCCGTCGTGATCGCCGCCGTCGTCCTCGACAACCTCAACACCTGGCTCGCCAAACGCCGCCTCACCGCCGCCGCCCACTGAGGTAGGATTTTTAGCCACAAAAAGCACAAAATTTTTCAGACTCCGACTCCACCCTCCATCGCGCCCATAGGCGCAACGCCACCTCCGCCGCAGCACTCGTCAATTTTTGTGCTTTTTGTGGCCAACCTCCGATCCGTCTCCCCTTTCCCCATGATCCATAAACTCCTCCCTCGCCCCCTCGCCCTCGCCCGCGCCTTCACCGCGCTGGCCCTAGCCACCGCCGCCCTCTTGACGACGGCCCACGCCGCCGAAAAACCCCGCACCATCACCATCGGCCTCGTCGCCAAATCCCAAGGCAACCCCGTCTTCCAAGCCGCCCGCGTCGGTGCTCAAGACGCCGCCAAAGAGCTGAGCGCAAAATACAATCTCAACATCAAGATCGACTGGCGCACCCCCAACGAAGAAGACGCCCAGAAACAGGCCGAGGCCATCGAGCAGCTCGTCCTCAACGGCGCCGAAGGCATCGCCGTCGCCTGCTCCGACGCCAACAAACTCACCGACGCCATCAACTCCGCCGTCAAAAACGGCGTCCCCGTCGCCACCTTCGACTCCGACGCCCCCGCCTCCAAACGCTTCGTCACCTACGGCGTGGACGACATCGAGTGCGGCCAGCAGGTCTTGGAAGAACTCGCCAAAATCATGAACGGCCGCGGCGTCGTCGCCGTTCTCGCCGGCAACCAAAACGCCCCCAATCTCCAGAAGCGCGTGCAGGGCGTGCGCGACGCCGCGAAGAAATATCCCGGCATCACCATCCGCGACGTTTACTACCACAAGGAGACCCCGCAGGACGCCGCCGCCAAGGTCGAGCAAGTCATGCAGGCCAACCCCGACATCACCGGCTGGGCCATGATCGGCGGCTGGCCGCTCTTCACCGAGAACGCCCTCAAGTGGCAGCCCGGCACCGTGAAATGCGTCGCCGTCGATGCCCTCCCCGCCCAGCTCGCCTACATCCGCAGCGGCCACGTCCCCGTCCTCCTCGCGCAACAGTGCTATGAGTGGGGCCACAAGTCCGTCGAGCACCTGATCAACAAGATCGTCCTCAAGAAAGACCCCGTCGCCGTGAAAGACATCAGCGCCCTCATCCCCGTCACCAAAGACAACGTCGATGCCTTCGCCAAGAACTGGGATAAGTGGCTCCCGAAGTGAGAAGTGTGGCCCGCACGCATTCCTCCGAAGAGTTGCCCGCCAAACACGCGAAACCTCGCGAAACAATTCCTCGATGTTGATCTACAAAGAGGAGAGCTATGCGATCATCGGAGGATGTTTCTCGGTCTATAAAGAAAAGGGCTGCGGTTTCACCGAGCCGATCTACCACGAGTGTCTGGAGATCGAATTCGACTTCCTCAAACTCCCGGCCACCTCGCAGCCGCAGCTTCAGCTCACCTATCGCGACCGCTTGCTTCTCCACCGTTTCATCCCCGACTTCATCTGCCACGATAAAATCGTCCTGGAAATCAAAGCCGTCAAAGCACTCACGGATGAACATCGCTCACAGGTTCTAAACTACCTCCACGCCACCGGCCACCAACTCGGCCTCCTCGTTAACTTTGGCAGCTACCCCAAACTTGAATACGAGCGCATCGCCAACACCACCCGACATCCGTCTCACTAATTCCGTCTTTCGCTCCGTTTAGCGCTTTTCGCGGGCCAAACTTCCGTGCCTTTCATCGAATTCAAATCCGTCACCAAACGCTTCCCCGGCGTCCTCGCCCTCGATGGCGTGTCCTTCACCGTCGCGCGCGGCACCTGCCACGCGCTCATCGGTGAAAACGGCGCCGGCAAAAGCACCCTCGGGAAAATCCTCGCCGGCGTTTACACCGCCGACTCCGGCCAGCTCCTCCTCAACGGCCAACCCATCGCCCCGTCCTCGCCCCTCGCCGCGCGCGAACTCGGCATCGCGATGGTCCACCAGGAACTCGCATTCTGCCCCAATCTCTCCGTCGCCGAAAATCTCTGCCTCGGCGATCTCCCGCAGCGCGCCGGCGGCTTTGTGGACCGCCCCGCGCTCCGCGAACGCGCCCGCGCGATGCTCGCCACCGTCGGCGCCGACATCGACCCCGACACCATCATCGGCACCCTCTCCACCGGCCGCGAACAACTCGTCCAAATCGCCGCCGCCGTCGGCACCGGCGCGCAGGTCATCGTCATGGACGAGCCCACCAGTTCGCTCTCCGCCGCCGAGACCGCCGACCTCTTCCGCCTCATCCGCGAACTGAAATCCCGCGGCCTCACCCTCATCTACGTCTCGCACCGCATGGAGGAACTCTTCGCGCTCTGCGATAACATCACCGTCCTGCGTGACGGCCATCACATCGCCACCGAGCCGATCCCATCCACCAGCCCCGCTCGCGTCGTCACCCAAATGATCGGCCGCGAACTCCGCGCGCACACGCCCGCCCACCTCGCCCGCGCCCTCGGCCCCGTCCGCCTCGCCGTTAAAAATCTCACGTCTCCCGGCGCTTTCACCGACATCAACCTCACCGTCCGCGCCGGCGAAATCGTCGGCCTCGCCGGCATCGTCGGCGCCGGCCGCAGCGAAGTCGTCCAAGCCATCTTCGGCCTCGACCGCGCCGTCACCGGCCAGATCAAACTCTCCGACAAAGTCCTCGCCCTCGGCTCCATCGACAGCGCCCTCGGCGCGGGCCTCGGCCTCGTCCCCGAAGACCGCAAACGCCAGGGCCTCGTCCTCGGTCTCAACTGCCGCGAAAACACCGCCCTCGCCGCGCTCCCCCAACTCTCCGCCTTCGGTTGGATTCGCCGCACCGCAGAGAGAGCCCTCGCCGAACGCTACGCAAAACGCCTTCGTCTAAAAACGCCGTCCATCGACGCGATCACCGCCGGCCTCAGCGGCGGCAACCAACAAAAAATCGCCCTCGCCAAATGGCTCGCCCGCGACTGCGACGTCCTCCTGATCGACGAGCCGACCCGCGGCGTAGACGTCGGAGCCAAAGCCGAAATATATCAGCTCCTCGACGAACTCGCCTGCGAGGGCAAAGCCCTCCTCGTAGTGTCTTCCGAATTACCCGAGCTGATCGGCCTCTGCCGCCGCATACTCGTAATGCGCGAAGGCCAGCTCGCCGGCGAACTCCCCCGCGAGTCCTTCAGCGAAGCCGCCCTCATGCAGCTCATGGCCGGCCTCCCCGCCGCCGCCTGAAAACGTAGAGCCCGGCGTCAACCCGCCCTCAAGCCCCTCAATTTTTCGCGTCCTTCGCGTGTTTCGCGGACCACCGCCACCGCCGACGACGCCCGCACGCAAGATCCGCGTCCCCTCCGCCAAGCGCTGCACAGCGAACCAACCACCCGCGCGCTACACTAAGCCGTATGAAAAC
>JANXLP010000065.1 GCA_025355125.1 Opitutaceae bacterium
ACCGCGTAGCCCTCGGCCTTGTTGATTTTCTGCCGCGCCGAAGCGTCCTGTTTATAGAGCTCCGCAAGCACTTCATCCCGCATGTGTCGAACCGCCTGCTGCTGTTCCTCCAAAGTCCCTTTTGCCGCAAAGGCCGTGCCCGTTCCGACAACACTGATCACCAACCAAGAGAGGATAGAAAAAAGCCAGGAAGCACAGCGCATGGCCCTTAATGAATGAATCCGTGTTAGCGGAGCAACTTCAGCTTTTCGCGAGTCCGCTATGAATAGCCGCAACGCTCTTCAACGCCTCCGCCCTTTTGCCTCGCCTACACGCGCACCGGAGCGAAACCCTTCTCACAAAAATCCCATGAACCGCACTCTCGTCAAAGACGCCCTCGCCAGCGCCACTGCCCTCGACGCCATCTTCCTCCAAGGCTGGGTCCGCACCAAGCGCGACGCCAAGGCCTTCTCCTTTATCGAACTCAACGACGGTTCCTGCCTGAAGGGCGTTCAGGTCATCGTCGATGCCACCCTCCCCGACTACGCGAGCGTCGCCCGTGCCAGCACCGGCGCCTCTGTTTCCGTGCTCGGCAAACTCGTCCCTTCGCAAGGTCAGGGTCAGAAATGGGAAGTCGTCGCCGAGAAATTTGAAGTGCTGGGCGAGGCCGACGCCACCTACCCGCTCCAGAAGAAGGGCCACACGTTGGAATTCCTCCGCGAGATCGCCCACCTCCGTCCACGCTCGAATCTCTTCGGCGCCGTCTTCCGCGTGCGCAGCCGGCTCGCTTACGCCGTGCATCAATTCTTCCAGGAGAAATCATTCTGCTACGTCCACACGCCCATCATCACCGCCAGCGATGCCGAAGGCGCCGGTGACATGTTCCGCGTCACCACCCTCGATCTCGCGAACCCGCCGAAGACCGAGGATGGCACCATCGACAACGCCCGAGATTTCTTCGGCAAGAAGACTTTCCTCACCGTCAGTGGCCAACTCGAGGCCGAGATCTTCGCCACCGCTCTTTCCAACGTTTATACCTTCGGCCCCACCTTCCGCGCCGAGAATTCCCACACCTCCCGCCACGCCTCGGAGTTCTGGATGATCGAGCCCGAGATCGCGTTCTGCGACCTCGCCGGCGACATGGCCCTCGCCGAGGAATTCGTGAAATATCTCATCCGTGACGCCAAGCAGCACTGCGCCGGCGACCTCGAATTCTTCTCCAAATTCGTGGACAAGGATCTGCTCGCCCGCCTCGACTTCGTGCTCGAGCGCCCCTTCCAGCGCTGCAGCTACACCGAGGCGATCGAGATTCTCAACCAGAGCGGCAAGACCTGGGAGCATTCCGTCGCGTGGGGCGACAACCTGCAGTCCGAGCACGAGCGCTACCTCAGCGAGGAACACTTCAAATGCCCGGTCACCGTTTATAATTACCCCCGCGCGATCAAAGCCTTCTACATGCGCAAAAACGATGGTGACGCGCCCGACCGCCAGACCGTCGCCGCGATGGATCTCCTCGTGCCAGGCATCGGCGAGATCATCGGCGGCAGCCAACGCGAGGAACGCCTAGAACAACTCAAGGAAGGCATGGCGCTGCACCATCTCGACGAGAAAGCTTACTGGTGGTATCTCGATCTCCGTCGCTACGGCACCGTGCCGCACGCCGGCTTCGGCCTCGGCTTCGAACGCATGCTGATGTTCGTCACCGGCGTCGCCAACATCCGCGACGTCATCCCCTTCGCCCGCACGCCCGGCACAGCCGACTTCTGAAAATCCGCGTCGTTTAAAATCTGAAACTCAGGAAATCAGGAACCGACAGCGCTCTGCTCCGAATTTCTGATTTCCTGAGTTCAAGATTCATCCCGCCTTTGCTTCGCCCGCCTTCGTCCGCTGCCGCCAGATCCGCGCGATCTCCAGCAGCACCAACGGCACGAAGATCCACAGCACCTGCATCGGAAAAATCTTCCGCGCCGCCGCCTGGTGATAGGCCGCCAGACCCGCCGCGATGTAGGCCAGCCGGTGCAGTCGCCTCCAATTGATCGCGCCCATCCAGCGCAACACGCGGTGCGGACTCGTCACCGCGAGCGCCAAGAGAATCGTAAACGCCGTCAGTCCGCATAAAATAAATGGCTTCGTCACGTCCTTCACCAGCGTGCCGAAACCACCTTCCATGATCACGTAAAAGCTCACGTGGAGCAGCGCATAGACAAACGCCGCCACGCCCACCAACCGGCGATGCCGATTCAACGCCAGCGCGAGCTTCGCCTTGGGAAAGAGCACACGCAGCGGCGTAAAGGTCAGCACCACCGCCAGCACCACACACGCGACGAAGCCCATGTGATGGAGCAGATACTTCGCCGGGTCGGCCGCGACCGTCGGATCTTGCCGCAGCAACGGCAACGCCGGCCACAGCCCCGGCAGCACGAGCACCACCCAGATGAAGACCTTCGATTTGAACAGTTTTTCGAGGAGGGCCACGGTCGCTTCCTCAGTAGTAACGCGACAGGTTCATACCCTGGTAGAGGCCCGCGACCTCTTTCTCGTAACCGTTAAACATCAACGTCGCCTTCTTGCCCGCAAAGCCGCCACCGATGATGCGCTCGCTCGCCTGCGACCAGCGCGGGTGATCGACCTTGGGATTCACGTTCGCATAAAAACCATATTCATTCGCCGCCATCACATTCCAGGTATTGGCCGGCTGCTTCGCGGTGAACTCGATCTTCACGATCGATTTGATGCCCTTAAAACCATACTTCCAAGGCGTCACCAGCCGCAGCGGCGCGCCATTTTGATTCGGCAGCGCCTTCCCGTAAATTCCCGTCGCGATGAAGGCCAGTTCGTTCATCGCCTCGTCGAGACGCAGACCCTCCACATACGGCCAGTCCAGGTTCGGCTGACGCTGACCCGGCACATTTTTCGGGTCGTTAAACGACGTGAACTTAACGAATTTCGCCTCCGCCTTCGGATCAGCGAGCGTCACGAGCTTCGCCAGCGCGAAGCCATCCCACGGCACGACCATCGACCAGGCCTCGACGCAACGGTGGCGGTAAACGCGCCCCTCGATCCCGCCCATCTTCGCGATGAGATCGTTCACGTCGAACTTCCCCGAATTGTTGATCAGGCCGGCGAGTTCCACCGTCCATGGCTCGGTTTTCCAGTTCTTCGCATTCTGCTTCGGATCGTCTTTATCGAGACCGAACTCGTAGAAATTATTATAGCTCGTCACCAATTCGTAAGGCGTAGGCTTCAACGCCGAAGCCGGATAAAGCGGATTTTCTTTCGCAGGAAATCCACCCGTGGCTCCGAAAAGCGCGCGCGGCATCAGCAATCCTGCCGTCGCCACGCCTGCGGCTTTTAAAAAGTCGCGGCGGTTGCGGAGGCGGTAAATGGACTCGGCCGTGACGGCCGACTCCGGCAATTCCCAATTTTTTGTCGTGCGGATATTCATGGATTAATGTGGGTCGGGTTGGATGGGCGCGGGGTGAGAGATTCAACGCGCCCGATTTATTCCGAGATTGCCCGCCGCCATTTTGCCCGCAAGCCTCTGTCGTCTTATGGGACGTCAATGGCTCCACGCGAAACGCGCGATCGTAAACGAGCGCAAAAGCAAAGTCTCCGGCAAGCTGACCAAGGAAATCAGCGTCGCCGCCAAACTCGGCGGCCCTGATCTTGGGGCCAACGCCCGGCTCTTCGCCGCTGTGGAGAAGGCCAAAAAGGCCAGCGTCACCCGCGACGTGATCGAGCGCGCCATCAAAAAAGGTGCGGGCATCGGCGACGATAAGTTGGTCCTCGAACATGTCGTTTTCGAGGGCTACGCACCGCACAAAGTCCCCGTCATCGTCGAGATCTACACCGATAATCACCAGCGCACCGCCCCCGAGATGCGCGTCATGTTTAAGAAGGGAATCCTCGGCGGCGCCGGCAGCAACAAGTTCCTCTTCGATCACGTCGGCCTCGTCGAAGCCCACCACCCTGCCGCCGCCACCGATCTCGAAGCCGCCGCGATCGAAGCCGGCGCCAACGATTTCGAGGCCGTCTCCCACGAGACCAACGACGACATTCCCGAGGGCCACGCTGGAGCGCGCTTTATCACGGACATCAAGGCGGTCCACGCCGTCTCGACTTGGCTCGCCAAAAACGGCTGGACGGTCGTCACCGCCGAACTCGGTTACCTCGCGAAAAACTATCCGGTGCTCGACGAAGCCGCCCGCATCGAGGTCGGCGAATTCCTCCACGAGCTCGACGACCACGACGACGTCCAACGCGTCTGGGCCGCCGTGAAGTAAGGTGGGCCGTGCGCTCCGCGCGCGGCCAAGGTGGTCTTTTGATCTCCACCGAAGCACGCGAAAATCTCGCGCCGAACGCCGTGCGTCGGAGCGCACGAGCCACCTTCAAGCCTCGCCCTACTTCCCCGCCCCGCGCCACCGCTTGAGTGCCTGTCCCGTGAGCGACCGCGCGCACGCCTCAATCTCGCTGCGCGGCCCCGCATAAACCAGCTCTCCTCCGTCGCGCCCGCCGCCCGGCCCGAGATCGATCAGCCAGTCTGCGAGATTGATCACGTCGAGGTTGTGCTCGATCACGATGATCGTGTTGCCCGCGTCGCGCAGTTTAAAGAGCAGGTCCATCAACTTCTGGATATCGACCCAATGCAGCCCCGTCGTCGGCTCTTCTAGAATATAAAGCGTCGAACCCTGCTGGCGCTTGCTGAGTTCGAGCGAGAGCTTGATCCGCTGCGCTTCGCCGCCGGAGAGGGTCGTCGAGGATTGCCCGAGCGTGAGATAACC
>JANXLP010000050.1 GCA_025355125.1 Opitutaceae bacterium
CGCCGCGCCCCCGCCGCGCCTGCCCGCGCTGCGTAATCACCCTTACGCTTCTTTCACCACTCCGAGCGCGACAGGACGAACTTCCGCCGCCACTCGTTGTCTTGCACCCACCCGATGAAGCTCCCCGCCGCCCTCCACCGCCGCCTGCACTGGCTCAATCTTCCCGGCACGCTCCTCATCGCGCTCCTCCAACGCACGCCCGCCGTAAACGTCGTCGCGAGCGCCGCCCACACCGCGCTCGTTTCCCCCGTGAGCGCCGTCCTCAAGGCTGCCGCCGCGACCCTCGGCGCTCTCGGCGCCGTGCATAGCCTGGCGGGCGCGACGGAACTCAGTCCGTCCCAGCCCAGTCCGGCCCGCGTTACGGCTGGTGTAGCTACCACGCTGGTGTTCACGATCAATGGCTCGCCTGACTCGCCGCAATCCTTCACTTTTGCCGGCAGCGTGCCGCCGGGCTTGGTTTTCCGACCGCTCGGTGGTTCGGGCGCGGGCACGACGACCGGACCGATCAACGCATCAACCATTCAGCTGAGCGGCACGCCCACGACGGCCGGGACATATGTGATTTCGATCACCGGTTGGCGTGGGGCCAACGGCACCTCCGATCGGCACGCCGAGAATTACACCGTCATCGTGACGGGCTCAACCAACGCAGCCCCGGCGATCAACACGCAACCGATCTCGCGCACGGTCGCCGTCGGCTCGCCCGTTTCGTTCACCACGGTAGTCTCAGGCTTTCCGACGCCCACCCTTCAGTGGTTCAAAAACTCCGCAGCCGTGCCGGGCGCGACGACTGAGCTGCTCACGTTTGCCTCGGCTGCGCTCACCGATGCCGGTAGCTACGTCCTCGTCGCGACCAATTCCCTCGGCTCCGCCACCAGCAACGCCGCCACCGTCACGGTCACCGGCGGCTCCGCGCTTCCGGTGATTCTCTCGCAGCCCGCCAGCGTCACCGTCGCTGCCGGGGGCGCCGCGTCGTTCGTCGTGAGCGCGTCCAATTCTCCCACCTACCAGTGGCGCAAAAACGGCATCGCCATCGCCGGCGCCACCAACGCGACCCTCAGCCTCGCGGGCCTCGTGACCAGTGCCACGGGCATCTACGACGTGGTGGCGGCCACCACCGCCGGTTCCGTCACCAGCTCCGGCGCGACGTTGATCGTCACGGCTTCGCTCACCGCCCGCCTGAGCAACCTCGCCGTGCGCACCACGCTCTCGGCCAACCAAGTTCTCACCGCGGGTCTCACGATGTCGGGTGGATCAAAGGCCGTTCTCCTGCGCGCCGCCGGCCCCGGCCTCGGCGCGCTCGGCGTCCCCGGCACCATGGCCGATCCCAAGCTGTCGCTCTTCAACGGCTCCGTCGCCGAGGCGACCAACGACAACTGGGGTGACACCACCGCCAATGCGAACGCCGTCACCACCGCCAACGCCGCCGTCGGCGCGTTCCCCTTGCCCGCCGCCAGTCTCGACGCGGCGCTCGTGCGCGCCATCGACGGCGGCCGCACCGTGCAGGTCTCCGGTCCCTCCGCCGGCAACATAATCGTCGAAGCCTACGACACCGTCGCCACCAACGCGCCCCGCCTCACCAACCTCTCCGCCATGAATTTCGCCGGCACCGGCGACAATGTGCTGATCGCCGGTTTCACCGTGGCCGGCACCGGCACCAAGAGCCTCCTCATCCGCGCCGGCGGCCCGAGCCTCGGCGCGCTCGGCGTCGGCGGCACGCTCGTTGATCCCAAGCTCGTGCTGCGCGATTCCAACCAGGTGATCATCGCCGAAAACGACACCTACGCCGCCGCGCTCGTCCCGGTGTTCGCCAGTGTCGGCGCCTTCGCGTTCGTGCCCGGTGCCAAGGATGCCGCCCTCATCGTGAGCCTGCCCCCTGGCGGTTATACCGTCACCGTTTCCGGCGCCGACGGCGGCACCGGAACCGCGATCGTGGAAGTTTACGAGCTGCCTTAAAGTAGCGCCGGCATCCTGCCGGCTCCGAGATGGCCCTGCTCCGAGGTGGGCCGTGCGCTTCGCCGCGCGGCCAGTCAGTCTCTCGGTCTCATTCGTAGTCCCGCACTTTCCGAAAGTGGCTGCGGCATTTTGCCGCAGTTCCGTCGGCTTTCACTTAAGCGTTCAGCGTTAAACGTTGGGCACGTCTTCAAATGCCTTGTCATCGCGAGGCCCGTAGCAGCGGGCCGTGGCGATCCAGCTGGATTGCTTTGTCGTCCCGCAGGGCGGGACTCCGCGCAATGACATTTTGAAGACGTGCCCTGGGCGTTAAAAATTCCGCCGCCGCATCCTCCTGAAACCGCCGCGCGCGGAGCGCCCGGCCCACCTCCGATCCGCAGAACCCGAAACCCGAAACCCTAGAACCCGGAACCGCATTGAGGCGGCACCGCGCGCCGCCTAAATGCGACTCCAGATGGCTCGTGAGCGTGTGCCACTCGAGCACCTCTTGCAGTAGTGCGTGCTCCGTCCGCCGCACGATGCGTTCGAGGCTGTTCCACGTCTGTGAAAACGCGATTTGCTTTCGCGCGCCCTCGAGCACGTGCTGCATTTCCCGATAACGTGCGACGCGCCGGTGCAGATCGTTGATGGAAATAAGCGACATGAACGCCGCCGCGATCACCGGCAGTGAGATCGGCAGGAAATAATAAAACCACTGTTCGCCGCGCGCTGGAAACCACTCGAGGTGCCACGTGTGGTCCACCGCGTAGGCCGCCGTGCATACGATCGCCAGCACCGTCGTCACGCTGAATCCGAGCCGCAGCCGCGCGAGTTGCGGAAGCGCCTCCGCTAGCCGTTTCCGGTAGTAGCCGAGCTGGTCGTCGAGCCGCCGCGCGAGGTAGAGCTGTTTGAATTCCGCCATCGGCACGGGTTTCGCCGCAACTGCGCGGCGGTGCAGCGTCTGCAACGAGCGCGCGAGCTGCCGAATCTCCGGCAACTCCAAATCCTCGAACAGCGCCGCCGCGCGCGGCAGCCCCCACGTCGCAAGTGACGAGCGACCTAATTCGGCCGCGAGGCGGCAGCGCACCCAGTTGTGCTGCGCGCGGTAGTGCCGCAGCGCGATCGCCACGAGCAGCGCGCCCACGACGCAGAAAAGTTTCAGCCACGGCAGCAGCACGAGATGCAGCTCAAACGCCAGCGCCGCCGCCGCCACCAGTGTCGCCACCACGTGCAGCAACACCGTCGAGCCGATCAGCCGCCGGAAATGCGGCGCGCTGTGCGTCGCGGCGTAGTCGGCATTTTGCTGAAATTGAAACACCACCTCGGGCGCGCCGAACACGTTCGCCGTCGGATCGCCCGGCTCCGGCGAGGGCTTGAGCGCGTTGAGAAATTCCAGCTCGTGATCCGTGCGCTCAAATTTCTCGAACCGCTCCCGCCGCATCGCGCCCGTGGCCGCGTCGATGATCACGAGGGTTTTGTCCAGCTCACGCGCGTAGGCGATCACATCGGCCGTGCCGCCCTTGCCCCGCGCCGCCTCGCCGTCCCACACCGCGAGGAGCACATCGCACGCGTGGACCGTCTCCATGCCCGCGTCGAGGTAGGCATCCTCGCGCTCGCCGTTCTCCGCGATCACGCGCACCTGCTCGGCCTCTGGCAGCAGCGCCTCGACCTGTTTCCATTCCGCGTCTGAAAAATCCTTCTTAAACTCCGCCGCCGGCAACGGCAGCACGCAGTGCCACGCGAGTCCCAGCCCCAGCGCCTGCTTCGTGAACAACAAATCGCTCCCCACCGCGACCGACGACAACGCGATCCATTCGCCCGGCCCCTCGCTCCGCAGTGCCACCAGCGCATCGCGCACCGCGCTCGAGATCAGACCGGAATTGGCGAGCTGCCGGTGCCCGGTAAACCCGACGACGTGAAACAGCGGCAGTGGATTGGACACGCTCATGCGATGGACGCGCATCGCACCCGCGCCCCCGAGTCGCGTCAACGGCGAAGCCTTCGGAAATCGCCCGCCGCGCCATTTTGCTGGCCCGTGGCCCCGCGCTTGGCACTGTCCCTGCACGCGTGAGAAAAGTTTAACGCTCAACGCTCAACTTTTAACGTTCAAGTGATGACCTCTTCCCCTTTCGCAGGAGCCTGCTCTCAGGCGATGTTCGGCGCCCGTCACCGTCCAGCCCCGCACCCCGAAAACACCTCCGAACTTAAGCGTTCAGCGTTAAACGTTAAAAGTTAAACGTTCCTCCTCTCCCGCCTCCGCCTTCTTCCCCGATGCTCACTTCCCTCGACGCGCCGCCCGCTCTCGCCGCCTCGACCGCCGTCCCCTTCGAGGCCGATGCCTGGGACGATCTCCTCAACCACATCGAGGAGAAGCGCGTCATCCCCATCATCGGCCCGGAACTCCTCACCGTCGCCACCGATACCGGCCCGCAGAATCTCTACGCGTGGCTCGCCCCGCGCCTCGCCGCCCGCCTCGGTATCCCCGCCGCCGATCTCCCGTTCGCGCCTTCGCTCAACGATGTCGTCGTCCGCTTCCTCGCCCGCCGCGGCCGCCGTGAGGATGCCTACACCCGCCTCCGCACCATCCTCCGCGAGACGACCTTCGCTCCGCCGACCGCACTGCTCCAACTCGCCGAGATCGCCGACTTCGATCTCTACGTCACCACCACCTTCGACAGCCTTTTGGAAGACGCGCTCAACACTGTGCGCTTCGGCGCCCTGCGCAGCACGGATGTCGTCGCCTACGCGCCCAACAAAGTCGCCGATCTTCCCACCGAGCGCACGCTCCTCACGCGTCCGCTCGTCTATCACCTCCTCGGCCGGCTCTCCGCGTCGCCCACCTACGTCCTCTCCGACGAAGACACGCTTGAGTTCATGTGCGCGCTCCAGACCGACGCCTACTGCCCCGAAAAACTCTTCGCCGCGCTCGAGGAAAGCCACCTGCTCGTCCTCGGCGGTGGTTTTCCCGACTGGCTGATGCGCCTCTTCCTGCGCCTCGCCAAACGCCGCCGCCTCTCCGATCCCCGCGAAGTCGGCGAAGTCCTCGCCGACCGCCGCGTCTCTGACGACGCCAACCTTGTTTATTTCCTGCAACAGGTGAGCAGCCGCACGCAGGTCTTCTCCGGCGGCGCCGACGCCTTCGTATCCGAACTGCACCGCCGCTGGCGGCAACGCCGGGGCGGTCCCGCCGCCGCCGCTCCCTCCGGCTCCGCGTCCGCGCAGTCCGCCGATCCCCGCCGCTTCCTCCCACCCGAGCGCGAGATGCCCGACCGCGCCGTGTTCATCAGCTACGCTCGCGAAGACCTAGCCGCCGTGCAGCGCCTTAAAACCGCCTTCGACGCCGCCGGCATTATCACGTGGTTCGACATGGACCGCCTCGAAAGCGGCGACGACTTCGAACGCAAGATCCAGCGCAACATTGCGCGCTGTTCGTTCTTTCTCCCGGTCATTTCCGCGAGCACGCAACGCCGCGTCGAAGGCTACTTCCGCCGCGAGTGGTCGTGGGCCGTGGACCGCACGCGCGGCATGGCCGAAGGCGCCGCGTTTATCCTGCCCGTCTGCATCGACGACACGCCCGAAAACGGCGCGCTCGTGCCGGAGAAGTTTTTGAAAAACCACTGGTCGCGCCTCCCCGCCGGCGAGCCGACCCCCGATTTCGTCCGCCGCCTGCGCGAGCTGCTGGGGATGGGCTAAGAGCCCAAGATTGCCGATTTCCGATTGGCGATTGCCGACTAAATTCCATGACCGACACTGAACTCAAGCAGCGGACCAAGACGTTTGCCTTGCGGATTATGAAGTTGGTGGACGCTTTGCCTAAAACGAAAAGCGGTCACGCCATCGGCGCGCAGATCGTGCGCAGCGGGACCTCCGTGGGGGCGAACTATCGCGCGAGTTGCCGTGCCCGCTCCAAGGCCGAATTCATCGCGAAGATCGGCGTGGTCGAAGAAGAAGCCGACGAGTGCGGTTTTTGGCTAGAGCTGATTGTCGAAGGCGGTCTGCTGCCGGCCTCCAAAGTTTCCGCTCTGCTCCAAGAAGCCGGCGAACTCACCGCGATTATGGCGGCCTCGCGAATCTCCGCCAGTCGCAACCGATGATATTGTGAACTGATTGCCGACTGC
>JANXLP010000091.1 GCA_025355125.1 Opitutaceae bacterium
TTCAACGGCAAGAACGTCGCCACCATGGTGGACGACGAACTCGCCGACATCCGCAACCGCGAGATCGGTTTCGTTTTCCAGACCTTCAACCTCCTCCCGCGCTCCACCGCGCTGGCCAACGTCGAGCTCCCGCTCATCTACGCCGGCTACTCGCCCTCCGAGCGCCGCGAGCGCGCGATCCACACCCTCGAAAACGTCGGCCTCGGCTCCCGCCTCCATCACAAACCCAACGAGCTCTCCGGCGGCCAGCGCCAACGCGTCGCCATCGCCCGCGCCCTCGTCAACAGGCCTTCCATCATCCTCGCCGATGAGCCCACCGGTAATCTCGATTCCAAGACCGGCGTCGAAATCATGGCCCTCTTCGAGCAACTCTACGCGCAGGGCAACACCCTCATCGTCGTCACCCACGAGGAAGACATCGCCCGCCACGCCCGCCGCATCGTCCGCCTCCGCGACGGCCTCATCGAGAGCGACGGGTCGGTCGGCTGATTGCGGATTTTGGAATGCGGAATTGCAGAACCCCCCAGCCGCCGAATCCGCCCCATCCCGCAATCCGCACTCCGCAATCCACAATCCGCCATCCCATGACGCGCCTCATCTACGAGCTCACCGAGTCCTTCCGCATCGCCTTCGCGCAGATCCGGGCGAACAAGCTGCGCTCCGTGCTCACCGCCCTCGGCGTCATCATCGGCATCGTCGCGGTCACCCTCATGGGCACCGCCATCGGCGGCATCGACAAGGGTTTCACCAACAGCCTCGCCATGCTCGGCGACGACGTCCTCTACGTGCAGAAATGGCCCTGGGGCGGTGTCGAAGACTGGTGGAACTACGCCAACCGTCCGCCCATCCGCCCCGAAGACGCCGAGAAACTCAACCGCGTCATCGAGCAGACCCCCAATTCCCTCCTCGAAGTCGCAGTCCCCGTCTCCAGCCGCGGCACCTCCGTCAAGGCCGGCGAGAACAAAGTCAGCGGCGTCCAGACCTTCGGCACCACCGCCGATTACGGCCGGCTCATCAGCGCGGATTTTTCCGAAGGCCGCCTCTTCAACGAGACCGAAGCCGTCGGCGGGCGCCCCGTCTGCGTGCTCGGCTTTGACGTCGCCGAAGCCCTCTTCCAGGGCCGCTCGCCCCTCGACGAGACCGTCATGCTCGCCGGGCATCCGTTCACCGTCATCGGCGTCGTCAGCAAACAGGGCTCCTTCCTCGGCCTATTCTCGTTCGATAACCAGGCGATCATCCCGCTCGAAGCGTTCCGCAAATATTTCAGCGTCCGCCGCGGCGCCGAGATCCGCGTCAAGATCCGCGACAAGAACCGCGTGGAAGAAGCCAAGGAAGAACTCATCGGCGCCATGCGCCGCGTGCGCGCCCAGCTCCCCGGAGAACGCGATAATTTCAACATCAACGAGCAGGGCGCCTTCAAGGCCCAGCTCGATCCGATCAAACAAGGTATCGCGCTGGCGGGCCTTTTCATCACCGGCCTCTCCCTCTTCGTCGGCGCGATCGGCATCATGAACATCACGTTCGTCTCCGTGAAGGAGCGCACCAAGGAGATCGGCACGCGCAAGGCCCTCGGAGCCCGCCGCCGCACGATCCTCCTGCAATTCCTCATCGAGGCGGTTTCCATCTGCCTCATCGGCGGCGTGGCCGGCCTCGCCCTCACTTACGGCCTTGTGCTCGCCGTCGGCGCCGCCTTCCCGGCGATGCCGGTCGAGTTCTCCATCAGCCTGGTCTTCGTAAGCATGGCGGTGTCGATCGCCACCGGCATCGTCTCCGGCTTCGCCCCCGCCTACGGCGCCTCCCGCCTAGACCCCGTGGTGGCGCTGCGCTATGAGTGATTGCGGACTGCGGGTTGCTGACTGCGGATTTTTGAAACCATGAACGACGCCGAACTGAAGCAGCGCACGAAGGAGTTTGCGCTGCGGACCATCCGGTTGGTTGATGCCCTCCCGCGTCGCGTGGTCGCCGATGTATTGGGCCGCCAGTTGACGCGCTCCGCCACTTCCGTGGCGGCGAACTACCGGTCCGCGTGCCGCGCCAAGTCGCGGGCTGATTTCATCTCCAAGATGGGCACGGTCGAAGAAGAAACGGACGAGTCTATGCTGTGGCTGGAGCTGATCGTCGATGCCGGCCTGTTGCCCGCCAGCCGTGTGGCGGCCCTGCTCGCCGAAGCCGATGCGCTCACCGCCATCACCGTAAAATCAATTCGCACCGCACGCGCCCGTTCGGCCAATCCGCAACCCGCACTCCGCACTCCGCAATGAAGATATCAGAAATCCTCCGCATGGCCTTGGGCTCGCTCGGCTCGAACAAGCTCCGCTCCGCGCTCACCATGCTCGGCATTACCATCGGCGTGTTCTCCGTCATCGGCGTCATGACCGCCGTCTCCGCCCTCCGCCAGTCAGTCGAGTCCGGCCTCAGTTTCCTCGGCTCCAACATCATCCAAGTCGGCAAATTCCCCGTCGGCATCAACAACGACGGCGCCAACCGCCGCCGCTTCGAGAACCGCCGCAACATCACCCTCGCCAATGCCCAGCGCCTCACCGAGCTGCTCGACGGCTACACCGATGTCATCTGCCTGAAAACCTTCGATAACGACGGCATCGTCCAAGCCACCTACGAAAACCGGAAGACCAGCCCCGGCCTCACCTTCGGCGGCACCAACGAGCATTTTCTCGCCGCCAACCAATACGCCATCGGTCTGGGCCGGAATTTTAACCCCAGCGATGTCGAGCTGGCCCGCCCCGTCATCATCATCGGCCAGACCATCGTCTCACGCCTGTTCCCCAACGAGACCCCGCTCGGGAAACTCGTCAAAGTCTCCGGCAAAACCTACACCGTGATCGGCACTTTTCTCGAGCGCGGCTCCTCCTTCGGCCGCTCGCAGGATGATATCCTGATGGTCCCCGTCACCCGCTTCGCCATCGATTTCGGCGCCGCCCGCCGCAGCATCAACATCGCCATCCAGTCCCCCTCGCAGGACCGCTACAACGAGACCGTCGAGCGCGTGATCACCGCCATGCGTATCGTGCGCGGCCTCCGGCCCGAGCAGGAAAACGACTTCGAACTCTTCTCCAACGACTCGCTCATCTCCGCCTTCGCTAAGGTGGCCGACGCCGTCAGCGCGGGCGCCTTCGTCATCAGCGCCATCGCGCTCCTCGCCGCCGGCGTGGGCATCATGAACATCATGCTCGTGAGCGTGACCGAGCGCACGAAAGAGATCGGCATCCGCAAATCCATCGGCGCACGCAAAGTCAGCATCCTCACGCAATTCCTCATCGAGTCGGTCGCCATCTCGGTCGCCGGAGGACTCATCGGCATCGTGCTCGGCGTCGGCGCCGGCAACGGCATCGCGATCATGCTCAGCGCCTCGCTCGTCTTCCCCTGGGGCTGGGCGCTCGCCGGTGTGCTCGTGTGCTGCGGCATCGGCGTCGGCTTCGGCTTCTATCCCGCATACAAAGCCTCCGCCCTCGATCCCATCGAGGCGTTGCGCTACGAGTAGTTCTGGGAGCGCCGTCGCCCCCGCCCCTCATCGTAGCGGCGGGCATCCCTGCCCGCCGACTCTCCGACGTCGAACCCCGGCGGGCAGGGACGCCCGCCGCCACGCCAAACCGGCCCCGCGAAATTCGAGATTCAAGAAATCGAAAATCGAGAATCCAAAATCGAAAATCCCTCACCCCCGCCGAATCTCCGAGCCCGGAAACCGCACCTGGATGCGATAGACTTTCTTCAGCCGGCATTTGATCTGGCCGGTCTGCACGTCGAAATTCTCGGGCACCTCGATGCGGTGGAGATCCACGGCGGCGTGGTAGCCGCGCTCGGAAAACACATCGATCAGCATCGCCAGCGCGACCGGATCGTCGAGGCACGGATCTTCGGCGTTTACCAAGGCGACGCCCGAGATCGCGTGGCGCAGCACGATCGGCATCATCTTTTTCTCAATGAAAGCCGCCACGCGGCCGAAGAGCTCCGGGTGTTCCAGCTCATAGCCGTCGAGCCGCTTCACGAGTTCCTGCCGCGCATGGATGATGATCTCGCTCGCCACCGGAATCGCGCGCAGCCGGTCCACAGTGCGCGGATCGAGCTCCAGCGTGCTCTGGTATTCGAGCTCGTGCTTGATGTTCTGCTCGACCTCGTCGAACGCACCCTGCGCGTTCACGAAGTGATAGTGGAAGATCTCCTTCAGCTCTTGGAGTGCGCCCCATGTCTGCTCTTTGAAGACGCGATAGCGGCGTTGCGCCAGCGCCTGGTCGAAGTCGGTGGCACGCTCTTCCTGGA
>JANXLP010000092.1 GCA_025355125.1 Opitutaceae bacterium
CTTCCATTCATGGATCAACCGCAGCCGCCTCGACACCCTGCGCGAGAAACTCGATTTCCTCGTCGTGCAGGACATGTATGCGACCACGGAAACCGCGCAGATGGCCGACCTCGTCCTCCCCGCCGCTGGCTGGGGCGAAAAGGAAGGCATCCTCATCAACAGCGAACGCCGCCTCGGCGTGATCCGCAAAGTCGCCCGCGCCCCCGGTCAGGCCCTTTCCGATTTCGCCATTTTCAAACTCATCGCCGAATCCTGGGGCTGCGGCGACCTCTTCCGCCAATGGAGTTCGCCGGAAGCCACTTTCCAACTCCTCAAAAAACTCTCCGCTGGCCAGCCCTGCGATTTCACCGGCATCCGCGACTACGCCCACATCGAACAAGCCCGCGGCATCCAGTGGCCGTTTGCGGCGGCAGACGCCGCCGCATTGGCGACTGCCAATTGCCGATTGCCGATTGAAAAACCGATTTCGCTCTCCGTCCAATCGGCAATCGCCAATCCCCAATCGCCAATTCCCTCCGCCCAGCGCCGCCTCTTTACCGACGGCCGTTTCTTCACCCCCACCGGCCGCGCCCATTTCCACTTCGACGCCCCCCGTCCCGTCGCCGAACCCACCGACGCCGACTACCCCTTCACGATCCTCACTGGTCGCGGCACCAGCGCCCAATGGCACACCGGCTCACGCACCGATAAATCCGACGTCCTCCGCAAACTCGCCCCGCGCGCCTGCATCGTAGAAATCAATCCAACCGACGCCGCCGCGCACCGGATCAGCGCCGGTCAATCCATCGAACTCCGCAGCCGCCGAGGCACCTGCCGGGCCAACGCCGTGATCACCGCCACCGTCCAACCCGGCCACCTCTTCGTCCCCATGCACTGGCCCGATGTAAACAAACTCACGTTCGCGTCATTTGACCCGCACTCTCGCCAGCCGAGTTATAAATTCTGCGCCGTCGCCCTCTCAAAGTAGGGCGCGGTCTCCGACCCGCCCTTACAAAATCTTTCCCGTAGCTGTGGGCGTGAGCGAGTGGACGAAGCGCACGCCGAAGAACCTACACCTTGAATCTTACAGCTAGTTGCCGAATCCGCTCCCGAGCCCGGTTCAAGCTTGGTGCGTTTTTACCAGCGACCACAGGATCCCACTGGTCCCGAATAAACCCAACCAACAGCTCATTATAGCGAGGACCAATCGTCGCGCTCCCCTCCGGCGTAAGCCCCATACGAATTTGCCGCGGCGCTTTTTGCGCTAGCCGGATCAACTCTTCCTTTGGATTCTTTAAACCCTCAGGAGCCAGCGGAATCTTACTCAAATCGATACTCAAAAATTCGGCCATCGCTTCGCGATGTGCCAACAACCATGCCTCGATTTCACGCACGCAAATTCGAAACAGGAATCCCTCGGAGGGGCTCACGCCCAACCAATCGTCGATCAACTTTGCAGGGCAGGCGCAGGCGTCGAGGTCTGTAAGCATGAGGACCGGCATATGTCGTCCGATTCGCTGATAGTTGGGCGTTTTCTTTTTCAACGCTCCGTAGCCATGCCCATTTTCCTCGAAGTAGATCGTCAGTGGGGCCGCTTCGAGCACGAGCTTTCTCCCAAGCGCCAAACCCGGCGCATCTTCAGCCGCGAGATAAACGGTAGAAAGCATTACACCAAACTCAGCTTCAGTTGATTAACGTTCTTGGGCTTGATCGATCTCAGGAGGACTTCTCCAACCGAAAGTCCGCTGGCCAACATAATTTTCTCCTGCTCATCCAAAGGCTTCACATGGGTTCCCTTGCTATCCAAAGCCAAACGGACGACCTCCTCCGCTGGGATCGAAAGATCTGAAAGCATAGCCTCGCTATGCGTTGTTATGATGATCTGTCTGCCAGTCTTTGCGCTCCGTTGAATCTCTTGAATAAGGTGCGGCAGATGACGGACAATTTCTTCGTTCAACGATAGCTCTGGCTCCTCCAAAAGAAGCAGGGAGCTACCTTCCATGAGCGACCACAGCAGCCCAATCAATCGCAGCGTGCCGTCCGAAAATTGACTCTCCCTTTGCCACGCACATGTTGAGCGCCAGTGCTCGAAATTTGCCTCGATATGGGGGTGCCCTGTGACCGAGTCCTGCTTAAAGCGCAGTTCTTTGAACTGTGGCACGACCGCATCGAGCGCTTTCTGAATTCGGCGGAGACGCGCGTTACGGGTTTGTTCACCGGTCGCCGAAACGCGTAACAAGAAGCCCTGACCGAAGGGATCGTTCTCGATCGTGTTTCCTCCAATCAAATTCGCGAACTTTAGTAACTGGGGAACGAGATGAAGATAAACAGTTTCGCTGAAAAAACGCGAAAGCAGGCGAAATTTTGCGTTTGCGTTCGTCAGCTCCAGAAAAGTTTGGGTCAGTCGTTCTGGGTCTTTTTTGTCGTCTGAATCCGGTCTCGACAGAACACCGACTCCGTCTCTCGCGACATACTCCTGTGTCACGACGATTCGATTGTTCGCCTTGCCCTCGCCCTTAAAGCCCAACCGATACGACCAAGTGCTGCCGCTATCGTCTTCCAACTCTGCCTCGATCAAAACCTCAGTATCCTGCTTTGCGTTCAGGCAGCGCAACCTCGATAAACCGCCACGGTCGTTCACGGCTTTTTGAAGCCCCCCGCCAGAAGGTTTTACGCCAGCAGGAAGAGCCACGTCCCTTAGAAATCGCAGCGCGTCTAGAAAATTGGACTTACCACTCGCATTAGGCCCGATGATGAACATCCGATCCTGAAATCCGGCCGATTTGAATGCTTGGTAGTTCATCCAGTTCTTCAAATTCAGAGTGCGAATCTTCATCAGAAAAGCTTGTCGGGAGTTCTCCCTAATGTGCAACTCAGTCTTGAAGTGAACCAAACGTGACCAAGCATCTGAAAGGTCAAGCGAGGCAAATTTCTACGATGCACGGTTGTTCGTTCACCACCGAACGCAGCGAGCGACGCAGTTAGCCGCAAAAAAAGTCCGACCAAGGATCGGACTTAAAACTACAAGGCCGCCTAGCCGCCCTCGCTCAGAACGGCACTTCTTCGTCCGAAGGATGCGCCGGAGCCACCGCCGCCAGCTCGGCCGCAGCCGCGCCGCCGGAAGCCGCTTTCGGTGCGTCGGCCTGGCCGAGCGTGCCGCGGTTCTGGTGCCAGAGTGTGCGGGCCGCGTTGCGCAGCGTCGTCTCCTGCGGACGCGCCGGATAGGGCTTGCCGCTGCTGTCCAGGCGCGGCGGTTGCTCCGTCGCATACCACGAGAGCGAACGCTCGCTGAGCTTCGCGAGCGCGACGCCGTTGTTTTTGCCGAAATGCACCTGCACGTCGCCCGCATTCGGCACAACCTCCGTCGGCTGCAAAATCACTTCATCGCTGCCACCACCGCCGCTCGACGCATAAGTCGACGCCGTGCTCGTGGAACGCGCCGGCGCACTGCGCGCCGGACCCGCTTTGTTGGCCTCGGCCAAGAGCTGACGGATCGCGACCAATTCTTCGTGGATGGATTTGAGAATGTCTTCGTTCATGCGTGATAAATTAGGCCCCAGCTCGGTGTCCGCAGACCGCGCTGGCAAACACTTTTCTGCTCCGCCGCACGGCGGGGCGCGGCCACGCTCAGATATAATACATCTCCGCCTGCTGCTTCGAGGCGAGCTGGTTGAGCGTGTAGCCCTTGGTCTTCTTCACGAGCACTACCCCGATCTCATCCCACACTTGTTTCATGCGCCGGCCGCTGCGGCCCGCGACATTTCCGCTCAGGTGTAGGCATTGGCCCTCGACCGCCATCAAAATATCGTAGAGCGAAATCTCCTCCGGCGTGCGTGCGAGCGTGAACCCGCCCTGATTGCCGCGACGGCTCACAATGAGCCCGTGCGTGCGCAGCTTGCCGAGGATCTGTGCGAGGAAACTCGCCGGCACCGCCTCGGTCTTCGCGAGTTGCTCGATCTGCGCCAGCTCACCCGAGCCGTGCATACGCGCGAGCTCCGCCATCACACGACAGGCATAGTCCACTTTGACGGAGATTTTCACAATGGGCGCAGGCCTAAATTTAAGTTCAACCGATCACTCAGATCACGTAGTCGGCATTTTCCGGTTTCACGATCTCGCGTGGCGGCCGCATCATGCCCGCAGCCACCGTGGCATTCGTGCCCTGTTCAATGAGGATAAATGAACCCGTGAGGCGGTTCGTCGCGTAGCCGTCGAACACCAGCGGCTTGGCCGCACGCAGGCGGATCTCGCCGATATCGTTCATCGCCAGCTCGGTCGGTCCGGCCTCGGCGTCGAGCGTGTCGAGGTTGAGTTTATTCACGATCTCCGTGACGGCCACCTGCACCGTGTGCGTGGTATGCTTCAGGAAATATTTTTTTCCTGTCTGCAACGGACGCGAGTGCATCCAGCAGATCTCCGCCTGCAACTCCGTGTGCGAACCCGGCAGGTTTGCATCGAGTCCGACCAACATCGAGCCACGGCTGATGTCGATGTCGTGCTCCAGCACCAGCGTGACCGACTGCGGGCAAAACGCCTCCTGCACCGGGCCATCGAAGGTCCAGATTTGCTTCACGGTCGTCGTGAGCCCGGCGGGAAACGCGATGATCTTTTGCCCCACGCGCACGATGCCGCCAGCGATCTGGCCGCTGAAGCCGCGGAAATCGTGGAGCGCGGCGTCGGTCGGATTGTTCGGCCGGTTGACCCACTGCACCGGGAGGCGGAAGCCGTTGAGATTCCAATCGCTCGCGATGTGCACGGTCTCGAGGTGGCCGAGCAGCGTCGGGCCGACATACCACGGGGTGTGCGGCGAGGCATCGACCACGTTGTCGCCGTTGAGCGCACTCAGTGGGATGAACTTCACATCCTTGATGTCGAGCCGCGGGAGAAATTCTTCGAACTGCGCGCGGATTTCCAGAAAGCGCGCCTCGCTCCAGCCCACGAGGTCCATCTTGTTCACCGCGACGACGAGGTGCGGAATGCGCAGCAACGCCGCGATCGCGGTGTGCCGGCGGCTCTGCTCGATCACGCCGAGACGCGCATCGACGAGCACGATGGAAAGGTTGGCGAGCGAGGCGCCCGTCACCATGTTGCGCGTGTATTGGACGTGGCCCGGCGTGTCCGCGATGATGAACTTCCGGCGCGGCGTCGCGAAGTAGCGGTAGGCGACGTCGATCGTGATGCCCTGCTCGCGCTCGGCGCGCAGGCCATCAGTGAGATTGGCGAGGTTGATCTGCCCACCGCCGGTGATGTCGGCGGAGCGTTCGAGCGCTTCGATCTGATCCTCCATCAGCGATTTCGAATCGTAGAGGAGTCGGCCGATGAGCGTGGATTTGCCATCATCGACACTGCCGCAGGTGTTGAAGCGGAGGATATCGACGGGGAGGCTTGAAGTGGTGGTCAAAGACATGGAGTCTGCGGTTAAAGATTGGAGATCAGAAGTAGCCGGCTTTCTCCCGGTCCTCCATGGCGGCTTCGGAAGATTTGTCGTCGGCGCGCGAACCGCGCTCGGTCACGCGGGCGGCGGCGATTTCCGCGATGATATCCTCCGTGGTCGTGGCCGGCGACTCGACGCAGCCCGTGCTGATGATGTCACCGATGGTGCGCACACGCACGACGAGTTCGCGCACCTCTTCGCCCGGCTTGGGCGGAACGAGCGTGTTGACCGGCAGCCACTGGCCACCGCGACGCACGCACGGGCGCTTGTGGCTAAAATAGATGTTCGGGACTTCGAGTTTCTCGCGCTGGATGTATTCCCACACGTCCATCTCCGTCCAATTGCTGATCGGGAAAACGCGCATGTTTTCTCCGGGGTTCAGGCGGCCGTTGTAGAGATTCCAGATCTCAGGGCGCTGGTTCTTAGGGTCCCATTGGCCGAAGCTGTCGCGGAAACTGAAAAAGCGTTCCTTCGCGCGGGCCTTCTCTTCGTCACGGCGCGCACCGCCGATGCAGCAGTCGAAACGGAATTCCTCGATCGCCGCGAGTAGCGTGGGGATCTGTAGACGGTTGCGACTAACCTCCCCCGGCGCCGGCTGGGCGATGCCCTTCGCAATCGCATCTTCGACGGTGCGGATGATGAGTTTACTGCCGAGTTGCTTCGCGCGACGGTCGCGGAATTCGTTGAGCTCGGGGAAGTGGTGGCCGGTATCTACATTGAGCAGCGGCATCGGAAATTCCGACGGGCGAAACGCCTTTTCCGCGAGGCGCAGCAGACAGATCGAGTCCTTGCCGCCGGAGAAGAGCAGCGCGGGCCGCTCAAACTCGCCCGCGACTTCGCGCATAATGTGGATGGCTTCGGTTTCGAGATGCTGAAGATGATCGAGATGGTAGGACGACATGATGACGGCGATTGGCCTCTCCGTGGCTCAGGCGTTTACGGCTTTCTTGCCCCAAGTGGCGTGCAGCCCGCATTCGCGTTTTTCATCAGCCTTGGCGGGGTCAAAATAGTCCCACTCATTCGGGAGCTGGTGCTGCGCAAGATAGGCGTCGAGCTCGGCATCACTTAAATAGAAGAGCGGGCTGACTTTGAGCGCACCAAAATTTTCGTCGAGTGAAACGATATCGAGGCCGGCGCGGTTAGGGTTTTGGACTTTGCGAAGCGCCGTTATCCAGACCGTAGGCGCGAGTTCCTGCATACCACGTTGAAACGGCTCCAGTTTCATGACTGCGCTGAATTTCTTCAGCCCTTCCTCGTCTTCGGTCGTCGGAATCGGTCCGTAAATCGCATCGCGATGCGCCGCCGTCACCCGGGGCAGGTAGGGCTTAAGGTTAAGTTTTAACCGCGCGCGCAGCTCTTCAGCGTGCTTGTAAGTCGCCGGGCGGTTATAACCGTGGTCCACCCAAAGCACCGGGATGTCAGCCCGGGCCTGCACCGCAAGATGAAGGATCGCAGCCTCATAAGGCCGGAAATTCGTCGAAACGATCACCCGCGCGCCTACCTGCGCAACGGCCCAACGCACGATCTCCAGCGGCGATCGTGCGCGTAGTTCGGTATTCCACTGGAGCAGGGTGTCGGATGAAATTGATGGCATGGAAAGAAGACTGCTTGCCTCAGTGCGCCTGAGCGTAAAGATTAAAAGAAGTCATATTTACTAAAGTAGTCATGTTTAAAACAATTTTGGCGCCTGCAAAACCCAAGTCCGCTCAACAGATCGGTCGCTCGCCGACCGTGAGCGTGCTGGCGCAGCGGTTACTAACTTCAGCCGCATGATCGCCTCATCCCTCAGTTTCCAGCCCGCCGGCCGCGTCGCCCTGGTGGGCGCCGGCCCAGGCGATCCTGAACTGCTCACCCTGAAGGCAGACCGGCTTATCCGCGAGGCCGATGCCGTCGTCCACGACTACCTCGTCGCCCCCGCCATCCTCGCCCTCGCCCGCCCCGATGCGGAAAAAGTCTTCGTCGGCAAAAAAGGCGGCGGCTTTTGCTGCCCGCAGACCGATATCGAGGCCATCCTCATCCGGCTCGCTCGCGAGGGCAAAACCGTCGTCCGCCTCAAAGGCGGCGATCCCTTCATCTTCGGCCGCGGTGGCGAAGAAGCCGAGGCTCTCGTTGCCGCCGGCATCGCCTTCGAGATCGTTCCCGGCGTCACGTCCGCCCTCGCCGCCGCCGCCTACGCCGGCATCCCGCTCACGCACCGCTCGCACGCCAGCGGCGTCGTTTTCCTCACCGGCCACGAAGACCCGGGCAAACCCGATTCCGCGATCCACTGGGAAGACTACGCCAAACTTGGCGCCACGCTCTGCCTCTACATGGGCATGAAAAATTTGGAGACTATCACGCGCCGCCTCCAGGCCGGCGGTCTCATCGGCACTACCCCCGTCGCCGTCATCCAATCCGCCACCACGGACCAGCATCGCCAACTCCTCTCCACCCTCGAGCGCGTCGCTCTCGAGTCCGAACACGCCGGCTTTGGCGCCCCCGCTATCGTCGTCATCGGCGAAGTGGCCGCCCTCTCGGAAAAACTCGCCTGGTTTGCCGCTGCTCAGCCGGCCGCGCTCACATCATGACCGTCGTCCTCATCGATAACGGTTCTCTCGAACCCGCCGCCACCCTCAACCTCCGCACGGTCGCCGCCCAAATCTCTATCGCCGTCGGCGTGCGCGTTCACCCCGTTTCGTGGAAGCACAGCGACCGCATCTCGCTCGCCGCCCTCGACGGCGACGCCGCCGCGTGGACCTTGCTCCCGTGGATGGCCGCGCAACTCGCCGCCGGCGAACGCGACTTCATCTTCATCCCGTTTTTCATCAGCGCCCAGGGCGCCATCGGCTCCGCGCTCCGTCAGGATCTCGAGAAACTACAGACGCCCGCCACGCCGTTTACGTTCACCTTCACCGCGAGTCTCGCCGACTCCGACGTCATCCCAAAAATCGTCGCCAACCGCATCCGCCAGATCCTCGACGCCGGCGCCCTGATCACTCCGCCCGTGATCGTCGTAGACCACGGCGGCCCCTCGCCCACCTCGGCCGCGTTGCGCAACCAGATCACCGACGTCGTCCGCCTACTCCTCGCCGATAACGTCGGCACCGTCGTCTCCGCCTCGATGGAAGGCGCCGAGCATCCGCACAACCAGCCACTCCTCGCCGACCAACTTCGCGCCCCCGGTTTCAATTCCAGCGCGGTCATTGTCGCCCTGCTCTTCCTATCTCCCGGCCGCCACGCCGGCCCCGGCGGCGACATCGCGCAGATCTGCGGCGCCGCCGAGACCGAAAACTCTGCCCTGCGTTGCGACCTCACCGACCTCGTCGGCACGCACCCCTATGCGGTCGACGCGCTCATCGCCGCCCTCCGCCACACCCTTTCTCAACCACCACTCGCCCAAGTTTCCATGTCCGCCACCACGCCTCCCGCGCCCACCGCGTCGAAACCTCTCGTCAAAAACGAGACCATCAAATCCGAGAGCAACTTCCTCCGCGGCCACATCCTCCGCGACCTCGCCGATCCCACCACCGGCACCATCACCGAGGACAGTTCCCTGCTCACCAAATTCCACGGTATCTACCCGCAGGACGACCGCGATCTCCGCAACCAGCGCCGCAAGGAGAACAAAGAAAAAGCCTTCTCCTTCATGGCCCGTATCCGCGTCCCCGGCGGCGTCTGCACGCCCGCTCAATGGCTCGCCCTCGACGCCCTCGCCGACTCCCACGCCAACGGCACGCTCAAGATCACCACGCGCCAAGCCTTCCAGTTCCACGGCATCCTCAAGGGCAACCTCCGCCCCGCCATCAAGGCCGTGAACGCCCAACTCATGGACACCCTCGCGGCGTGCGGCGACGTCAACCGCAACGTCATGGCTAACCCCAACCCCGAGCAATCCGCCCTTCACGGCGAAGCCCTCCGCCTCGCGAAAGCCATCAGCGATCACCTTTCCCCGCGCACCCGCGCCTATCACGAAATCTGGGTCGCCGACGAACTCGTCGCCGGTGGCGAACCCGACGCCGAGCCGCTCTACGGCGCGACTTATCTTCCTCGTAAATTTAAAACCGTCATCGCGATCCCCCCGAGCAACGACGTCGACATCTACGCCCACGACCTCGGCTTCATCGCCATCGCCGACGAGTCCGGCAAAAAACTTCTCGGCTTCAACGTCACCGTCGGCGGCGGCCTCGGCATGTCGCACAACCAGATCGAGACCTACCCGCGCCTCGCCGACATCCTCGGCTTCTGCACCACCGATCAAGTCGTGGACGTCGCCGAAAAAGTCATGCTCGTCCAACGCGACTACGGCGACCGCACCGATCGCAAACACGCCCGCCTCAAATACACCATCGCCGACCGCGGCATCGTCTGGTTCCGCGCCGAGGTCGAGCAACGCCTCGGCTACATGCTCGGTTCGCCCCGCCGCTTCGAGTTCACTTCCACCGGCGACCGCTACGGCTGGGTCGACGGCGAAAAAGGCACCGCCCACTACACGCTTTTCATTATGAGCGGCCGCGTAAAAGACGCCCTCAAGCTCGCCCTCCGCGAGATCGCCACCGCCCACACCGGCGACTTCCGCCTCACCGCCAATCAGAATCTGATGATCGCCGGCGTCACTCCGGCGCAGCGTCCCGTCATCGAGGCGCTCCTCAAAAAACACGGCCTCGACACCGCCAACTCCGCCTCTGGCCTCGCGCTCAACGCCATGTCCTGCGTCGCCCTGCCGACCTGTGGCCTGGCCCTCGCCGAGAGCGAGCGCTACCTGCCCGAGCTCGTGAAAAACCTCGAAACCGAGATCGAAGCCGCCGGCCTCCGCGACGACGCGATCACCCTCCGCATCACCGGCTGCCCCAACGGCTGCGGCCGCCCCTACCTCGCCGAGATCGGCTTCGTGGGCCGCGCGCCCGGCAAATACAACGTCTACCTTGGAGCCGGCTTCAACGGCGCGCGTTTCAACACGCTCTACAAACCCAGCGTCCCCGTCGCCGAGATCGTTCCCCTCCTCGGACCGATCATCCGGCGCTACGCCCTCGAGCGCACCGTCGGCGAACCCTTCGGCGATTTCACGATCCGCGCCGGCTACGTCAATCACACCGGCACCCCCGCCGATTTCCACGAAGCCAAGGCCTCCGAAAAAACCGCTCCCGCCACGGCCTGATCGTGTAGGGCGTCCGGCTTGCGGACGCCGAACGGTTGATTGCCCTCACACCAGGCACCCGCAAGCCGGACGCCCTACCACCGTAGCTTATCTATCCCCTAAAAAAAGTTGGCCGGCTGTGAGTACCTAGCGTGATTATTTGTAAGGTCTGAAAAT
>JANXLP010000192.1 GCA_025355125.1 Opitutaceae bacterium
TGGAGGAGGAAGCAGAGGACATGACAGCCGCGCAGCGGCTGGCGTGGCTTGTGCCGCTTGGATCATTGCGGACGTTGCCGACCGAAAACTAACAAACAACGGCCAGACCCCCTCGGCTCGGCCCGCGGCTGGCAGTCGCACAAAGAAATCGAGCGGAGCGAGCATCGGTCGGATGCTGGGGGCATCCCCGGATTGGCGATTCGACGCTAACCAATCTGGTTCCGCAGAACGGTATCAGTCCATGCTGGCAACACAGTGGTTGGATTGTCCGCGAGTAGAACATTGATGCTCAATTCAATGGTCCTCTCCGCAATCATGGCGGCAGCTGAGATATTTGGCTGTTACCTTGACAGTAGTCCGTCAGCTACCGAATCTGGTCCGCATATCGAAAACCGATAACGCGCACCGATATGATCGACCGTGATTTCCTTCGAGGTTTTGTGAAGCTCTACGCGCTCTGGCGGGCGTCGGGTGGCGCCGTTTACGGGCTGGAAATCATGCAGGAGATGCGGGAACTCGGTTTCACCCTGAGCCCAGGCACGCTCTACCCGACGCTCCATGCGCTGCTGGAAGAAGGTGATGTGACCGTCAGAAACCGGACGGTAAAGGGCAAGATTCGCAAATGCTACCGGGCCACGGCCAAGGGGCGGAAAGAATTGGCCGAAGTCCGCGAACGGCTCGCTGTCCTGATGAGAAAAATATTTTAGGACGCTTGCGCCTAACCCCGAAATCTAAATCCGCCTTCATGCAACCCAATCCCGAATTAACTCCCGTTCCGCCAGCAACACCGTCCGTCGCCCGACCTAGCGGGCGTGCGCTTTGGCGAAAATTGCATCGGTGGTTTGGGGCAGGCACGGCGATGTTTCTGCTGATCGTCAGCGGCACAGGCATCGCGCTCCAGTGGCAGAGCGTTTTTGGCGATGAGGAAGCCGAGAAGGAACGCCTGGCCGAGCAAACGTCGGCCTTCCTACTCACCACGCCACTCGATACGATGTCCGCCCAACTCGCCGCCGCTCAAACGGCCGTGCGCGCCGAAGGTGGCTCCGCTCCGCTTGACCGGGTGGTGTGGCAACTCAAGGGCGACCACCCCACGCTGACTTTTTTCGTGGGCTCACATCCGGCGCGGCGCTTCGTCGTCAATGCCAGCACCGGCGTTATTGAACGGCGCATGAGCGGTGATGAAGAGTCGTGGATTCTCCGTTTGCACAGCGGCGAAATCATCGGTGACGGCGGCAAAGTGCTTGGTCTTTTTTGGGGTAGCGCGTTGCTCTTCCTGACCGTGTCAGGTGCGGTCATCTACTGGCAGATGCGCCGGCCCGGTGCCACCGGCCTCAAGAAAATCCTCTGGATGTTCGTCTTCACGGCGCTGGTCCTGCCGCAGCATCCGGCTTTCGCGGGACCGCCGTTTCTGACGGACGATCCGGGCATGGCTCCGAAAGGCTGGGATGTTTACACCAACGCGGTCTATACGAAGACAACCAGCGGCAACACCCTTACCGCTCCGATTCTCGATGTGAGTTACAGCCTCACTCCACGCTTTAAGTTCAACGCCACGATGGCCTACGCGACGCTTCATCCGAACGGCGCGATGTCGCAATCGGGAATCACCGACACCGATTTCAAATTCAAATGGCGGTTCGCCGATGCCGATGAAAAAACCGGCGCTTGGGATGTCGGTATCGCACCAACCGTCACGTTTCCTACTGCCAGCAAGACGAAGGGCATCGGTGATGGTTTGTGGCGTTACCGCGTGCCGCTGATTTTTGGCAAGTCGTGGGGACGTGTCACCGTGCAAGCCGAGATCGGTTACAAGTTTGTCGCCGGACGCGGCGTGAGTGACGAAATCGCCGGTGGAGCCGACCTGCAATACGCGCTCAGCGATGCGTGGACCGTAGGCGCTGAGCTTTACGACACCGTGCCGGTAAAAAATACCTCGGCGCACAACCCGCTCGTCAACCTCGGTGTGGCGCGCAAAGTGCGCGAGGGCTGGCTCGTGATGGGAAGCGTCGGTCGCACGCTGCGCCCCGAACGCGATGGAGGCCCACGCGTGTTCCTCCAATTTTTTTCGGAGTGGCTGTTTTGAGTCCGGCACCAAACACCTCCCGCTGGCTGAACCGCCTGTTTGAGCAACGAGTGCGAGTAGGCGTCGAAAAGCGAATGCTCATCGCGGTGTGCGGCTGGGATAAATTTACCTGCACAAAGCGACGGAGGCTTTGCTGATGCCACCGCGATCAATGATGAAGCGCGTGTTGCCTCGAACAGTTGTGGCGGTCGGGCTGGTGAGCTTCTTGAACGAGCTGGCGTCCCAAATGGCCGCCCCGCTCATCCCGATTCTGATGGCGACAGTGCTGGGGGCGGGGCCAGTTGCACTCGGTCTGGTTGAGGGTGCCGCCGACGCGGTCGCAAGTTTTCTCCAGCTTTGGTCGGGACGGTATTCGGATCGGCTGGGCGGAAAGCGCAAAGGGCTGACGCTTGCCGGCTACGGTTTGTCCACGATTGCGAGACCGTTGCTTGGTTTAGCCATCAACTGGCCGATCGTGTTAGTGTTACGCAGCCTTGACCGTGCGGGTAAGGGTATTCGCGGCGCACCGCGCGATGCGCTCGTGGCCGATGCCACGCCACCCGAGATTCGTGGTTACGCTTATGGGTTCCAACGCGCCCTCGATTACAGCGGTGCGGTCGGCGGCAGTCTCGTTGCCGCTGCGGTTTTAACGTGGTCATCAGCGAGTATCGCCCAGGTCATCATGTATTCGGCCGTTCCGGGCGCATTGGTCATGCTTTTACTGGCCTTTTTTATGAAGGACACCGTCAAGACACCGGCTGCTCCGCGAAGTGAACCAATGTCGCCGTTGCGATGGGGCACCTTGTCCTTGCCCGTGCGTCGCTTTTTTCAGATGTTAGCACTATTCACTCTGGCAGGCGCTTCCGAGACATTCATTTTGCTGCGTGGTCACGAACTCAAGATGAGTCCCGTTCAGTTGCTCCTGATGTGGGCCTTGATTTGCTTTATCCAATCAATGATGTCGCTCCTGGGCGGCAAGCTCGGAGACAAGTTCAGCAAGGCAACCTTGGTGGCGATTTCTTGGAGTTCCTTTGGCCTGAGTTTTATCGTGCTCTCCACCGTGACGAGCACCGTTGGGCTTTGGAGCGCCGTGGTGATTTACAGCCTGTTCAGCGGGATGGGAGAAGGGGTGGAGCGTTCGCTCGTAAGCGAATTATCCAGTGCCGCCCAGCGGGGAACGGTTTTCGGTTGGTTTCACATGATTACCGGATTGGCGGCGATTCCTGCGGGCCTGTTATTCGGCATCATCTGGCAACGGTTCAGCGCCGCGGCCGCGTTCGCGACGGCGGGCGCGCTGGCCATTGGCGCGGCGGCGATTTTCGCGATCCACCTCTTGCCGTTGCTGCGTCGCCGGTCGCAGCCGTGATTTCCCATGGGGGCTCCCCGCAACGCCGCCTGGTCGCCGCCAGGCGCACCAGAGCAAGTTCTCAAGCGGGACCGGAGCGGATCACAAGGTTTAGTGCATTCGTCGGGGCACAAAAAAGGCGGCTGGGCCGAAGGGGTCTGGCGGTTGTTTGTTATTTTTTGGTCGAATGAAGAGGCGAGAGAGAGCGAGGTGGAGGGCATGGCGCGTCACTGCCGGAGCCTTGGGCCAGCCGGCCTCGTGACCTCGCCCGCTACCCGGCACGCGCGCGCTGTTCACGGGCTCTTTCCCGCGATCTTCCTGACCGCAATTTTGATGAATTTTACGACGATTGCAGGTCATCCGGTTGGCAGAGAAAATGGGGGCGGGCGCGGGCTTAACGGATGCAGCCGGGCGCGGCCGCGCTCCCATCTGCGGACGAGCCATCCGCGCTTCCATTTTTACGGGGCCTCGTAAACTTCGATTAGGATAAGACCGGTGGGCAACGGGGGATTGGCGGCGTTGGCGCCGACGGGGGCGGCGCTTGTCTGGAGGCTGTAGCCGCCGGGGGTGAAGGCGTGGAGCAGGGCGGCGTCGGCGCTGCCGGCTTTTAGCGGGAAAGCGCCGATGGCGGGGAATGCGGCGGTGAGCGCGACTTGGCTGCCGCCGACGCTCCAGTTGTTGTTGGCGGTGGTGTTTTGCGTGGCGCCGGAGGCGATGACGGCGAGGGTGGGATCAGCGAGGGTGCCGGGGATACCGAAATCGGCGAGGCCGGGGCCGACGCCGCGCGCGATCAGGGTGCGGGGTTGGTCGCCTGCAACGGTGATGCCGGCGGTGACGAGGTCGCCGGCGTTGCTGATGCGAGCGAGCGTGGAGAGGTTGCTCAGGCGAGTGGCGTTGCGGGTGACGTCGTAAACTTCGGCGAGGAGTTCGCCAGTGGAGCCGTTGACGCCCTTGAAGGTGACGGTGTAGCCACCGGGGCTGAGGGAGAGGACAACGGCGCAATCGGCGGTGCCGGCGGCGAACGGGAAGGCGCCGACGGTAGCGGCGGCGGAGGCGATGGCGGCGGCGTTGTTGGGGGCTTTGTCCCAGCCCTCGTTGGCGACGAGGAGGGTGCCGTTTTGATTCACTTCGAGGCGGGGCGCGGGGTGGGTGCCGGTAAGGCCGAAGGCGGCGAGCGCGGGGCCGGCGCCGCGGATGAGGAGGGTGGCTTTTTCGGTGCCGGTGAGGTTGAAGCCGAAGGTGAGGGTGTCGCCGGCGGCGGCGAGTTTTAGTCGGGTGGAGA
>JANXLP010000254.1 GCA_025355125.1 Opitutaceae bacterium
GATTGCGGCGGGCAGCTGAGAGGAATCCGCCGGACACCGTCTCCGCTCTGGACTCTCGACTCCCTGCTCTCAATCCTCTGGGTTTCACGTTTATCCATGACTTTCCTCGAAGACCTCCAATGGCGCGGCCTGCTGGCCGACTGCACCGACCTCGATGCGCTCAACGAGCGCCTGAGCGAAGGGCCGCTGGCGCTGTATTGTGGATTCGATCCCACCGGCGACTCCCTCCACGTCGGCCACCTCGTGCCGCAGCTCACGCTCCGCCGCTTTCAACTCGCGGGCCATCACCCCATCAGTCTCGCCGGCGGCGCGACGGGCATGATCGGCGACCCAGGCGGCAAGTCCGCCGAGCGCAACCTCCTTTCGCGCGAGCAACTCGCCTACAATTTCACCCGCATCAAGGCCCAGCTTGAGCGACTCCTCGATTTCTCCGCCGCCGGCAACCCGGCCCGGATCGTGAACAACGCCGACTGGACCGCGCCCGTGAGTTTCCTCGATTTTCTGCGCGACGTGGGAAAACATTTTTCCCTCAGCAGCATGATCGCCAAGGACAGCGTGAAATCGCGCCTCGGCAGCGAGTCCGGTATCAGTTTCACCGAGTTCAGCTATCAGTTGCTCCAAGCGAATGATTTTTGCCACCTGCGTGAAGCGCTGAACTGCGAACTCCAGATCGGCGGCACCGAGCAGTGGGGCAACATCACCGCCGGCACCGATCTCATCCGCAAAAAACTCGGCCTCGTCGCCTGGGGCCTCACCTTCCCGCTCATCACCAAGGCCGACGGCACCAAGTTCGGAAAAACCGAGGGCGGCGCCGTCTGGCTCGATCCGGAAAAAACGAGTCCCTACAAGTTCTACCAGTTTTTCGTGAACACCGAGGACTCCAAAGTCGGCGAATACCTGCGCAAGTTCACCTTCCTTTCGCGCACCGAAATCGAAGACCTCGAAGCCAAGCACGCCGCCAACCCCGGCGCGCGCGAAGCCCACAAGGCCCTCGCCCGCGCCGTGACTGCGCTCGTGCATGGCGACGCCGCCCTCACCGCCGCGCTCAAAGCCAGTGACATTCTCTTCGGCGCCGAGATCGGCGACACATCGGAAGAAACGTTCCGCGACGTCGTGGGTGAAATTCCCACGAAACAGTTTGCGACCGCGCAACTCGACGGCGCCGGCACCGCTCTCACCGAAGTGCTCGTCCACTCCGGCCTCGCCCCTTCAAAAGGCCAGGCGCGCAAGGATATCGAGGGCGGCGGCATTTATGTGAACAACGTAAAATCTCCCGACATCACCCGCGCCCTCACCTCGGCCGATCTGCTTTTCGGAAAATATGTGCTCCTCCGCAAAGGTAAGCGCACCTATGCCGTGCTCTCGCTCGTCTAACCTGCTTTCCCAATCCCCCATGAAAATCCGTTATCTCCTCCCCCTTGTAGCCCTTTTCACCCTCGCGTTCGCCGGGTGCTCCACCGTCACGCCCGCTGCCGCCGGGCCTGAACTCGGTTTGCAGTCGTGGACGTGCCGCAATATGACCTTCGAGCAGGTCGTCGATTTCGCGACCAAACACGGGATCAAGAAGATCGAGTTTATCGCCGCGCACATCAGTCCCACCGCGCCCGCCGCAGAAAATCTGCGCAAGAAGGCGGTCTTGGATAAGGCCGGCCTCACCGCCTATTCCTTCGGCGTCAACGGCACGAGCATGGACAAGGAAGCGAACCGGAAGCTTTTCGAATTCGCGAAGCTCATGGGCATCAAACTCATCATCGTCGAACCCAAGAACCTCGCCGAATGGGACAATCTTGAGGCGCTTGTGAAGGAATACGACATCAAGCTCGCGATTCACAATCACGGCAAAGGCTCCATGTATGGCGATCCCGCCACCGTTAAAAAGGTCCTTGCCGCCCGCGATCAACGCATCGGCGTTTGTCTCGATATCGGTTGGGTCACCGCCGCTGGTTTCGACGCCGCTGAAATCTTCAAGAGCTACGGCGACCGCGTTTACGACATGCACTTCAAGGACAAGAAAACCGTCAAGATGGCCGACGGGAAAACCGTATTTGAAGACACCGAAGTCGGCAAAGGTGAGGCCAACTACACCGGCCTTTTTGCCGAGGTCAAAAAATCCAAATGGAGCGGCGTGATGGCGATCGAGACCGACAGCAAGGCCTTCGCTTCCGACCCGCATCCACTCGTCACCGCAGCCGGCGTCTTTTTCAAACAGAGCGTCGCTGCGAAGTAAGCATCTCGGATCGTCCGCTTAAAAAACTTAACGCGCCGTTGGGAATTCTCCCTCGGCGCGTTCTCATTTTTTACTCCCGTGATGTCGGTGGACCACCTCCGTCGTCACTTCTTCTTTTTCTTCTTACGCTTGGGTTGCGGCGGTTCCCACAGCTCCACGCGGTTGCCATCGCAGTCCATGATCCAACCGAATTTACCAAACTCGGATTCATCCGTCTTGGGATCGACCCACACCTTTTCTTTTTTCAGCTGGGCTAGCACGAGTTTCAGGTTGGCGACGCGAAAGTTCAGCATGAACGGCTTCTCGCTCGGTTTGAAATAATCCGTATCGGCCGCAAAGGGACTCCAGATCGTAGAGCCTTTCTTCGTCGGGCGCTTCGCATCGCGCCACTGGAAGCTCGTGCCACCCCACACTTCGACGGGCAGGCCCAGGTGCTTTTTATACCACGCCCCGACCTTCTTCGGATCGGTGGCCTTAAAGAAAATCCCGCCCAGTCCGGTGACACGTGTTTTCATGCGCGCTTTCTTGCGCACAATTCACCGAAAGCGCACGGCGAAAATCACGCGTGAAGATCGGCCCACTCAGAAGAACATCGCTTCACTGAGCGCGTTCTCGGGCGTGAGCAGGCTAACCGCGGCGTGCAGTTCCGTGCGGCCCGTGCCGAAGTCGGCGGAGAACACCGCGGCGCCCGTGCCGACATCGCCTTTCCAGGAAAACGATTTCGCATCGGCGTAAGTGAAATTAAGCGTCAGCGCGGTCGCCGCGAGATCGGCGGAAGCGTCGAGTTTAAATTCGGCGCGATTTTCTCCGCATTGGCCGATGCGGTCTTGCAGCCACGAGAGCAGCACGCGCGCCTCGGCCGTGAGGCCGCTGCCGTGGGCGAGCGTGACTGTTTTCAAACCGCCACACAGCGATGGCATCGGATAACGACTCAGGAATTGTCCGAGCGATTGCCGCACCGGCAACAGGCGCGCGTAAACGAGATCGCGCACCGCCTCGGGGCGCGGCCACGCGTAGGTGAGCGCGTCGGCGGGGGCGATGGCGCTGTCGAGCAACACGCGGCGGGCGCGGGTGAGCAGGTAGCGGTAGTCGGCGAGTTTCACGCTCTCAGTGAAACGGTGCGCCCAGTAGTAAAGCGGCAGATCGGTCGAGAGACAGATCGAGACTTGGCTCTCCAAAAATTCGCGCGCCGAGAGCGGATAGCTCAGGATAACGAATTCGCAGCAGCGCGTGTCGCCCTTGGATTTTCCAAGGAAACATTCGCCGTATACCTTGGCGCGGATGTTGGTCACACCAGCGTCACTGCGCAGTGGGCAGAGCACGACCACACGGCTGGGATAACGATGCGAGAAACGCACGGCGGTCTGAAACTGCGCGACCGCGTCTTCGCTCGTCGTTTTGAGTCCGAGATGAAGCACGAAGTTCACCTGCGTGGCCTTGGTATCGTCGGACGCGGGCGCGGGTCCACCGCTCGCGGCGGTGTCGGCCCACATCTTGGACAGGCTCTTGGAAATCGAACCCACGGGCACCTCGATGCCGGGGAGCGAATTGAAGATCGCGGGCATGACGGCTTACGGCTGACGCCAGGTGTGCTGGTGGGCGGCAACGAGCGCTTCACCGCTCGCGGGGCCCCACGAACCGGCGGCGTAGCTATCCATGCCTTTGCGGCCCTCGGCTTTCCAATGGTCGAGCACGGGCGTGTAGAGGCCCCACGAGGTCTCGGCTTCGTCGCCACGAATAAAAAGCGTACCGTCGCCGATCATCGCATCGAGCACGAGCCGCTCATAGGCCTCGGGCGTGTTCGAGCCGAAAGTCGTCGCGTAGCGGAAGCTCATCTT
>JANXLP010000606.1 GCA_025355125.1 Opitutaceae bacterium
CGATTGGCGATTGCCGATTGCGAAACGTGGTCGAGGAGGGTGTCCACGGGCAGCTGGTAGAGCTCTGGAAGGGTGCGGCCATGCCAGCGCCAGCAGAGAGACTCGGGCTGGAGGCGCTGGCCGCCGCAGTCGGGACAGGGATTGTAGGCCCGGTAGCGCGAGAGGAAAACGCGCACGTGCATCTTGTAGGTCGTCTTCTCGAGCCAGCGGAAGAAACCTTTTACGCCATACCAATACTGGGGCCACGTTTTGTCGTTCTCTTCGCCGTAGCCGGGTTCGCCGTCGATGATGAAGGTCTTTTGTTCTTCGGTGAGTGCGGCGAAGGGGACGTTGGTTGGGATTTTGCGCTTCTTCGCGAAGACGCGGAGGTCGTCGAGGGAGGCCTTGTAAACTTCGCCTTCCCAGCATTTGAGCGCGCCGCCGTCGATGGAGAGCGACTGGTCGGGGAGAGCCAGGCGGTAGTCGATGTCGATCACGCGACCGAAGCCACGGCACTTAGGGCAGGCGCCGAGTGGGGAGTTGAAGGAGAAGAGCGCGGGGGTGGCGGCGCGGAAGGTGCGCCCAGTTTTCGGAGAATGGAGACCGCGTGAATAGTGGCCGAGTTCGGAAAACGTGTCGGCGGCGAAGAGATAAACCTGACCGTGGCCGAAGTGGAGGGAGGTTTCGACGGCTTCGAGGAAGCGGGGCTTGTTCGCGGCGCTGATGGCGATGCGGTCTTGGACGACGAACAAGAACGCTGGACGCTCAACGTTGAACGCTGAACCCTGGAGTTCGGAGGAGGTGAGGAGGTCGTCGATTTTGTGGACTTGGGATTCGTCGAGGACGCGGACGTAGCCTTGGTTTTTAAGGCTCGTGAGGATCTCCGACCAAGTGAGGTTGGCGGGTTTTTCAACGCGGAAGCAGATGAGCGTGGTGCGGGCGGAGTGGGCGGCGGAGGATTTTTCCCAGATGGACTGAGGATTGTCGTCTTCGACGGGCTGTCCGGTGGCGGGGTCGTAACAGGTGGCGACTTGGGCGAACCAGACTTTGAAAAAATCGGTGAGCTCGGTCATCGTGCCGACGGTGGAGCGCGAGGTCTTGACGGTGTTGGTCTGCTCGATGGCGATCGACGGGCGGATGTTTTCGATGGAATCGACTTTCGGTTTATCGAGGAGGTCGAGAAACTGGCGTGTATAAGCGGAGAACGTCTCGACGTAACGGCGCTGGCCCTCGGCGTGGAGGGTGTCGAAAACGAGAGAAGATTTGCCCGCACCACTGAGGCCGGTGACGACGATGTAGCGGCCGAGGGGGAGGTCGAGGTCGAAGCCCTTGAGGTTATTTTGGCGGACGCCGCGCAGGCGGATGCACTCGGGCGCGGAATGCAAAACAGCGGGGGAAACGGAGGATTTTATAACCACAGATGGGCACCGATGAGCACAGTTGCGGAGAAGGCAAATGCGGATGCGAGAGTGATGCGGACTCCTGACATGACGGTGTCAGGAGCAGGCCCGAAGCGAGACGGAGAAACGCGAAATCGCGGCTACTTGGTGAGCGTGAGTTTCGAGCCGGCGGCGTTAATGGCTTTGCTGACGGAAGGCGTGGGGCGCGTGTCGGTGACGATGGTGAAACGCGGATCGAAGGGCGTGGTGAGGCTGAGCGCCTTGCGGCCGAACTTGGAATTATCGAGGGCGAAGATGGTGCGTTCGGCGGCGCCGATCATCTTGCGCTGGGCGGCGACGATGAGGGCGTTGTGATTCCAGATGCCGTTTTCGGTGATGCCGGCGCCGCCGAGGATGGCGAGGTCGGCGTGGGTTTGCTCGAAGGATTGCTCGCAGAGCGGGCCGACGAGGACGCCGAGCCGGCTATAAATACTGCCGCCGGTGACGATGGTTTCGACGCTACCGATTTCGCCAAAGAGGGAGGCGATGGGAAGGGAGTTGGTGATGACCTGGAGGTGCTTGTCGGCGAGGAGGCGGGCGACGGCGTAGGTGGTGCTGCCGCCGTCGAGGATCACGGTCATGCCGGGCTGGACCTGGTCGGCGACGAGACGGGCGATGGCGAATTTCTCGTCGGGGTGGCGCTGGTTGCGCGCGATGAAATCGTATTCTTGGGCGAAGGCGTCGGTCTCGATGAGCGAGGCGCCGCCGTGGTGGCGTCGGGCGATGCCGCGAGTTTCGAGCTGGTCGAGGACGCGGCGCACGGTGGACAGCGAGCCGCCGAAGCGCGTAGCGAGCGTGTGCAGGTCGGCGTATTTGTGTTCGCGGAGGTAACGCTCGATGAAGTCGGTGCGCTGCTGGTTGGTCATTTTTTGGGCGAAGGACTAGGTGCGAGGGGCGGTGAGACGAGTGAAGAGATCGAGGTAGACGGTGACTTGGCGGGCGGGATCGAAAGTCGTGCGCGCGTAAGCGCGGGCTTCGGACGAGAGTTGCAAGCGAGCAGAAGGGGCAGCGGTGAAAAGGGGCGTGAGGGCGGCGAGAAAGGAGGGGCGGTCGTCGCGGGGGATCACCCAGCCGGTGCGGCCGGGGATGAAGCATTCGCCGATGCCCTGCGCCGCGTAGGCGACGGAGGGGAGGCCGTGGGCCTGGGATTCAATGAGGAAGTTGGAGAGAGATTCGCTTGAGGAGGCGTGGATGGCGATGTCGGCGGCGGCGTAGAACGGACCGGGGTCGCGATGAAAACCGAGGAAGCGCACGCGCGAAGAAAGGTTGAGCTGCGCGGCGAGTTGTTCGCATGCGGCGCGGGCGGTGCCGTCACCGGCGAGCCAGAGTTGCCAGTCGGCGGAAGGCGGAAGACCGGCGGCGAGATGGATGAGTTCGCGTTGGTTTTTCTCGGGGCGGAACATCGCAACGTTGAGGAGGATCGTCGTCGTGGGAGTGGCGCCGTGTTGGGCGCGGAGGGCTGCGCGTGACGCGGAGATAGTGGCGAGGTCTTCGGCGGGGAAGACGAGGGAGTTCCGAATGACGGAGATTTTCTCAAAGGGAACGTGGTGGTGGTGTTCGAGATTGGCGTGGGCCTCGTGGCTATTGGTGACGATGTGGCGGACTTTTTTTAACGAGCGTCGGAAGAGCCAGGGAAGGGGTTTTCCGGTGCGAAGCGTGCCGATTACGGGGATGTCGGGATGGTCAACCTGAAGGTCGCCGGCGTAGCAGTTGGCCATGCGTCCCATGCAAAGAATGAGATCGGGCCGAAGACGCGACACCGTCGCGCTCAGTCCGGGGCAGAACCAGTCGAGGTGCAGATCCACGGACTGGAGCGAGCGCACATCGAGGTCGTCGCAAAGGTGGCTGAGTGCGCCGCCGGGGCGAAACGTGAGCAGCGTGGTCGGGTGGCCGGCCTCGGTGAACGCACGGGTGAGCAGGATCGATTGCCGCTCGGTCCCGCCGCTGCGGAGATAGTCCTGGACGACGAGAATTTTCATTGCCGGACGCAATCGGCGGGGGGGAGAGTGGCGTTTATGAATTCGGCGTTTCTGCAATTGCTCGTGCGTTGGGCGATCCTCGCGCTGGGCGTCACGCTCGCGACCAAGCTGGGCATCGGCATCAGCTGCGACAGCGGCTCAACGCTGCTCGTCGTGGTGGTGCTGCTGAGTTTCTTCAATGTGATCCTCAAGCCGCTACTGGTGCTGTTTACGCTGCCGTTCATCGTTTTGACGTTGGGGCTCGGTATGGTGGTAATCAATGCCTTGTTGTTTCTCTTGGTGGGCCGTCTCGTGGATGGGTTTCACGTGGCGGGATTTTGGTCGGCGGTGGGTGGAGCACTGGTGGTGAGCATCACGAATATAGTGCTCAACATGTTCACGCGGGGCGGCGGTGGCGGACCCGGCGGTCCGGCAGCGCGGGGCAAGCCTAAGGAGAAGCCGACGGATGTAATCGACATCTGAGGCGCGGGAGAAACGGAGAGTTTCCGTTTGACGGTGATGGAGCCGATTGCACGTTGGCGGCATGGCAGACACTACGGAATATGATCTCATTGTAATTGGCGGCGGCCCGGCGGGCTACGCTGGCGCGATTCGTGCCGGACAGCTCGGAAAGAAAGTCGCGTGCATCGAGATGGAGCGCGCCGGCGGCACGTGCCTTAACTGGGGCTGTATTCCGACCAAAGCGCTGCTGAAGAGCGCGGAGCTTTATCAGAAGATCAAGAAAGCCGACGTCTATGGTATTTCCGTGAAGGACGTGAGCTTCGACTTCGCCAAGGTCATGGAGCGCTCGCGCGGCGTCGCCGGCCAGATGGCCAAGGGCATCGAGTTTCTATTTAAGAAGAACAAGGTGGATTACTTCGTCGGCCGCGGGCAGGTGAACGCGCCGGGCATGGTGACGATCACGGAGGGCGAGCACGTCGGAAAGATTCTGAAGACGAAGAACGTGCTGGTCGCCACGGGCTGCAAGATGCGCCGGATCCCGGGCCTCGAATTCGACGGTGTGCGGGTGATGACTTCGCGTGAAGCGCTCGCGAACAAGGTGCTGCCGAAGTCGATCATCATCGTCGGTGCCGGCGCGATCGGCGTGGAGTTCGCCTATTTCTACAATTCCTTCGGCTCAAAGGTGACGCTCGTCGAGATGCTGCCGCAGATACTGCCGGTCGAGGATGAAGAAGTGTCGAAGACGCTCGCGCGTTCCTTTGAGAAACAGGGCGTTGCGCTGCACTTGAACACAAAGTGCGAGAATTTCCGCGTCGGCAAAGACTTGGTGAAAGTCGATCTCGTCGCCGGCGACAAGAAGACCGAGGTCGAGGCCGAGGTGCTGCTCTCCGCCATCGGCGTGGTCGCGAATCTCGAAGGCGTGATCGCGGCGAATCTGAAGCCTGAGCTGGATCGCAGCTATCTGAAGGTCGGCGACGATTACCAGACGAGCATCAAGGGTGTTTATGCTGCGGGCGACATCATCGGGCCGCCTTGGCTCGCGCATGTGGCGACCTTCGAGGCCGTCAACGCCGTCAATGGCATGTTCGGCCACGGTCACGCCAAGCGCGTGAAGAATTTCCCGGGCTGCACCTATTGCCAACCGCAGGTTGCCAGCACGGGTCTCACCGAGAAAGCGGCGAAGGAAAAAGGGCTGGCTTACAAGGTCGGCAAATTTCCGTTCACCGCGTCGGGCAAGGCGGTGGCGTCGGCGGAGAGCGAGGGTTTCGTGAAGGTCATCGCGGACGCGAAGACCGGCGAAATCTACGGCGCGCACATCATCGGTTCAGAGGCGACCGAGTTAATTGCGGAATACGGGCTCGCGATGGACCTCGAGGCGACGGTCGAAGAAATTCACCAGACGATTCACGCGCATCCGACGTTGAGCGAAGCCAACATGGAGGCGGCGGCGGCGCTGCTCGGCGAAGCGATTCATATCTAAGCTACGCGAATGAAAATCCGCCGCGCTTCGGTGCGCGGATTTGTTTCTTAGGAAACAACTTTCAAGCTGGGCCGGCGCATTGAACCGCGCGGCCCAGTTTTTTTATTTCCGTGACTTGGCGAACGGAGCGGGCGTGCGGCTGCTGGGCGCGGTGCCGTCGGTAGCCATCTCTTTAAGGAGGCTAGTGAGGTAGGGGATGAGCTGCTTCTTGCGACTCACGATGCCGGGTAGATCGAAAATCTCATCCTGCTCCACGTGTGCGTAGCTGATGCGTTGAATGAAGCCGGCGTCGCCTTTCACGAGGAGAAGCGAGTTCTGTGTATTGATGTCGGTGACGAGCAGGGCGGCGAAGGCGAGTCGCTCTTCGTCGCGCAGACCCTGGAGCGCATCGGCGATGGGTTTAGCGTGTTGCCAGAAATTGCCGAAGCCGAGTTCTTCGACCTGAGAAACGGCGAAGCGGAGGCCTTCCTCCTCGTAGATTTTAAAATCGGAGCGGACGATTTTCTCCGGTGGATTGGCGAGGATGACGGACCCGGAGTTGAAAATCTCGTCGGCGAGTTGCTTGGAATTTACGCCGGCGATCTCGGAGAGCCACGCGAGGAGGATCGCGTCTTTACGCGTGGTCGTGGGGCCGTGGAGATGGAGCGTGTCGGAGATGAGTCCGGACATCATGATGCCGGCGATGGCAGGCGACGGCTGCAGGCCTTCGCGGCGAAAGAGATCGGCGATGATCGTGCAGGTGGAGCCGACGGGCTCGTTGATAAATAGGATGGGCTGCGCGGTGTTGAGCGAACCGAGGCGATGGTGGTCGATGATCTCGGTGATGGTGACGTCTTCGGCGCCGCTGACGGCTTGCGTCATCTCGTTGTGATCGACGAGGACGAGGCGGGTTTGGACAGGCTTGAGGATGTCGCTCTTCGCGAGGACGCCGACGAGCGAGCCGTCGTCGTCCACGACCATGGCGGCCGGGGCGCTCATGGCGGAGATTTTGCGACGGACATCGGCGATGCGGGCGTCGGGATGGAATGACGCGAATTGTTTTTCAATGACGCGTTCGATGGTCGTCGCAGTGCGCACGCCGAGGGCGGTGGTGGCGGAGTCCCACGGGCTGCTGATGACGCTGACGCCGGCTTTTTCGGCCATTTCCAAAATGTCGCCGTCGATGGGCAGGCCGCCGGTGATGACGAGGGCGCGCACGCCGAGATTGATGGCGCGCTCCTGAATGTCGCGACGGTCGCCGACGATAATGAGGGACTGACTGGCGGGAATATTTTCGCGTTCGGAGATCTTCCAGAACGTGCGGACATCCATCGCCCCGAGACGAATGAAGTATTCGTCCACGCGGTCGGGATCGACGAGGTGCAGCGCGGTGGCTTGGAGGGCGCGGACGATATAGGTGAGCGACGAGTTCACCTGACGCATGAGCCGGGGCTCGCTCAGGCGGGGAATAAAAAGACCGCCGAGATGGGGCAACGAAATGGTGCCGACCACATGATTGGAAGCGTCGGTGACGGGGAGCAGGCGGATGTCGTTCCGGTCGATGAGTTCGAGGGCCTCGGCGCAGGTGGCGTTGGGGGCGACAGAGACGACGTTGGCGACCATGAGGTCGCGCACGCGGGGCGCGACATCGCTTAAATAGACAGGGAGAGTTTGCTGGAAACGCGCGAGGATGGTGTCGATGCGCGCGTTGGAATTACCGCAACGCGCGGCGATGTAGCCGGTCTCGCCACGGGCTTCTTTGAAAGCCGCGTAGGCGAGAGCGGAGCAGATGGAGTCGGCATCGGGGTTTTTATGGCCGATGACATAGGTGATACTGGCTGTGGGCGCGGTGGCGGCGGGCGACATGTGACGTGGCCGCCACGTTGAGCGGCGCAGTGCCGGTGGGGAAGAGGGAAATGAAAAACCCGGCGCGCGCGGGGCGGGCCGGGTGGGGGAGATGAGGGGCGATAAAATCCTGCCGTCTCAAGGCCCGCGGGTAGCCACCGTCCCCGCGGCCGTGCCGAGCATGCCGGCGGCGCCGGCGAGCGGAGCGATGCCGTAGATACGGCCGTTGCTCGCGGCGGTGGCACTGAAGGGAATGGCCTGCCGGACGTCGATGGGTTTGGTCTGGCTGGTGCTCGCGGTGTTGTTGGAGACGAGCGGACTGGTGGCGGGAGTGGAGATGTTGGGGTAGAACGAGACGTTCCCGCCGAGGAAGGCGATGTAACCGCCGGTGTCGCGATAGACTCCGCTGGTGGCGCTCCACGTGCCGTTGGCCTGAAGTCCGCGCGTGTAAAGCACCGGGGTCGTCGCGGGGTCACTCATTTTCACGCCGCCGACAAATTCATAAGAGGGAGAGCGGTTGGTGGTGAAGCTGGTGTGGAGGGTATTACGGGCGGCGCTCGGTGTGATGATAAACTGGAGGGGCGTGTTGGAATCGAACGAGGGATCGTTCTTGGCGAAGTAGAAGCTGGGATCGGTCAGAATATTGTTCTTGGCTAGAATGCCTGGCCAGCGCCAGGCCAGCGAAGGCGCGGTGAGGACGGTGGTAGCGAGGTTGAACGGATCAGGCAGTTTGTCTTGATTGTCGCCGGCGTAAATTTGCGCGGCTTTCAGGATTTCGCGGATATTGTTTCCATCGACGGATCGCTGCGCTTTTTCGCGCACCGTGCCGACGGTGGGGATGATAATCGCGGCGAGAATTCCTATGATCGCGATGACGGTTAACAATTCGATGAGGGTGAAGGCAGAAGTCGAGGTTCTGGCGGGGAAGCGCATGGAGTGGGGAGTTGGGTGGAAGCCGGGAGGAAGAACAGTTCCGCGAAAATTCGGGCGAACACGGGCGACGACAAGCAGATTATGGCCCACACGGACTGGACAAAGCTTTTCGCGCTCTCCTACGTTGTGAAGATGAAGATCTATCTGGATGGCAAATTCGTCGATTCCTCCGAGGCCAAAGTGTCCGTGTTTGACCACGGCCTGCTTTACGGGGACGGCGTTTTCGAAGGCATCCGGCTCTACGGCGGCAATATTTTCCGCCTGGACGAACACTTGGAGCGGTTAGAATACTCCGCCAAGGCCATCATGCTAGACATGCCGCTCACGCGCGACGAACTCCGCGAGGCGACCTGCGAAACTTGCCGCCAAAATGGGCTGACCGATGCCTATATCCGCCTCGTCATCACTCGCGGCGTCGGTGATCTCGGGCTCGCGCCCTGGCTTTGCCCGAAGCCGACGATCTTCATCATCGCCAGCAAAATCTCACTGTATCCCCAGGAGCACTATGACAACGGCCTCGCCATCGTCACCGTGCCCACGCGTCGGATCGGTCCAGCGGCGCTGCCTCCGACGATCAAGTCGCTCAATTACCTCAACAACATCCTCGGGAAAATCGAGGCGAAGCAGTTTGGCGCGCTCGAGGCTATCATGTTGAACGAACAGGGCTATGTGGCCGAATGCACGGCGGACAACGTCTTCATCGTGCACAAGGGCACGATCATCACCCCGGGCGCTTCGCAAGGCGCGCTCAAGGGTATCACTCGCGAGACCGTGATCGATATCGCGAAAGAAATCGGCGTGCCTTTGCGCGAGACCGATATGACACGCTACGATATCTGGTGCGCCGACGAGTGTTTCCTCACGGGCTCGGGTGCCGAGGTCATCCCTGTTTCGAAGCTTGATGGCCGCGTCATCGGCTCCGGCAAGCCCGGCCCGATCACGCAGCGGGTGCTCGCGGCATTCCGTCGCCGAGTGCTTATCGAAGGCACCCGGATTTGAGCCCGCGTCGCCGGGATTTGCGCCACGCGCGCACACGTCGGACAGACAACTGCGCCAGGGTTGCGCATGAGAGAATCTTCGTGCGCAGCACTTGCCAGCGGGCGAGTGCATGGCATGTTACGTGCAGATAATTTTACGACTCATGGCCAATCCCCTCAAATGCGACCTGTGTGAGAAGCCCGCGACCGTTCATCTCACGCAGATCGTGAATAACAAGGTTCACAAAGTTGACCTTTGCGAAGCCTGCGCGCAGGCAAAAGGCGTGACGGATCCGAGCGGTTTTTCCCTCTCCGATCTTTTACTCAAGGCCTCGCTGAATCCTGAGGTTACGACCGGCGGAGCGACCTGTGAATCGTGCGGTTTTACCCAATCCGATTTCAAGAAGCACGGCCGGTTCGGTTGCCCGATGTGTTACGACGCCTTTAAGGGCATTCTCGAGCCAATGCTCGAAGGAATGCACAAAGGCACTACCCACACGGGCAAGGTCCCGCAGACCGCCCTTGCCCGCATCTCCCTTTACGAACGACTCACCAAACTCGAACTCGACCTCACCGACGCCATCAAAACGGAACGTTACGAGGACGCCGCCCGCACCCGCGATGAAATCAGCCAAGTCAAACAAGCCTCCCACCAGCCGCCGCCGCGCTGAAGATCCCATGACGATCGCATCGCTCATCGCCACTCCTTCCGAGCTGACGGACGCCGCCAGCAGCAAGACCGCGATCGTGTTGATGACGCGCATTCGTCTCGCCCGGAACCTCGCTGGCCAGCCGTTCCCCGGTTGGGCGAAGCCCGCCCAGCGCGCGAAGATCGCCGAGATCTGCTCTGCGGCCGTCGCGGCGGCCTCACCGCTCAAGCGCAGCCTCAATGTCGCCGTCGATCAACTCGGTGAACTCGAAAAACAAATTCTCGTTGAGCGCCACCTGATCAGCCGCGAACTCAGCGGCTCGAAGCAGGGGAGTGGCGTCATTATCAGTAAGGACCAAACCGTTTCCGTCATGGTCAACGAAGAGGATCACCTCCGCATCCAGGTTTTGCGCGCGGGCTTTCAGCTCAAGAAGACGTGGAACGTCATCAATGAGCTCGATACTTCTCTCGAGGCCGGCCTCGATTTCGCATTTTCGCCTTCGCTCGGCTACCTCACCGCCTGCCCGACAAACCTCGGCACGGGTATGCGTGCCTCGGCGATGATGCATCTGCCCGCGCTCGTGATCTCCAGCCAGATGGAGAAGGTTGTGCGCGCGGTTAACCAGCTCGGCATGGTCGTCCGTGGTTTGTTTGGCGAAGGCTCCGACGCCAGCGGCAGTATTTTCCAAATCTCCAACCAGACAACCCTGGGCGAATCCGAAGAAGCGATCCTGAAGCGCCTCACCAGCGTGCTCCAATCGATCATCGAACACGAACTCAATGCCCGCGAAAAGCTCCTCGAGGCCGACGCCGGCAAGCTCTTCGACAAAATCGGTCGCGCTTACGGCATCCTCCAAAACGGGCACCTCCTCAACTCCAGCGAGGCGATGAACCTGCTATCGTTGATCCGTCTCGGCATCGATCTCGGCGCATTTCCCTGCGCCAACCGCTCCACGATTGACCGCCTCTTTATCGAGGCGCAGCCCGGCCATTTGCAGCACGCGCAGAAGGGCGAATTTGATCCCGCGCAGCGCGATTTGTTGCGCGCCTCCCACCTGCGCTCCGAGTTTGCCAATTTCGTCCACCCGGACTTCTCTCTTATTAACAGCGGAAAGAACTAAACCACCCTCATACTCACGCCGATGTCTCAAGAACCGATGAACAACTTCACGCCGCGCGCCCAACAGGTGCTCGCGCTCGCCCGCAAGGAAGCCGACCGCTTCCACCACAACTACGTGGGCACTGAGCACATCCTCCTTGGGCTGATCAAGCTCGGGCAGGGGGTCGCTGTGAGCGTGTTGCAAAAAATGGGCCTCGATCTAGAAACCGTGCGTGGAGCCGTTGAAAAGCAGGTCGGCACCGGCCAAGAGACGAAGACGCCCGGCAGCATTCCCTACACGCCCCGCGTCAAGAAAGTCCTCGCCCTCGCAGGCAAGGAAGCGAAGACCCTCAACCACTCCTACGTCGGCACCGAGCACATTTTGCTCGGCCTCCTCCGTGAAGGCGAAGGCGTCGCCGCCCGCGTCCTCAAGTCCCTCGACATCGACATCGAGCGCACGCGCAACGAAATCCTCCGCGAGCTCGATCCGCAGTTCTCTGGCAGCGGTGCCGGCGAAACTGGCGCACCTGGCGAAGAAGCCGCCGCCGGCTCTCCTCAGCGAGCCGCGGGTTCGTCGGAGGATAAGAAGGAAGTGAAAACCCCCGCGCTCAAAGCCTTTGGGCGCGACCTCACCGAACTCGCCCGCAAAGGTGAGATGGACCCGGTCGTCGGTCGTAAAAACGAAATCCGCCGCGTCGTGCAGATCCTCTGCCGCCGCACTAAGAACAACCCCGTCCTCATCGGTGAAGCCGGCGTAGGCAAGACTGCCATCGCCGAGGGCCTCGCGCAGGAAATCGTCGCCGGTAACGTCCCCGAGATCCTCGCCGACAAAAAAGTCATCACCCTCGATCTCGCTCTCATGGTCGCCGGCACGAAATACCGCGGCCAATTCGAAGAGCGCATCAAGGCCGTCATGGATGAAGTCAAACGCGCGAAGAATATCATCATCTTCATCGACGAGATGCACACCATCGTAGGCGCCGGCGCCGCCGAAGGCGCGATGGATGCCTCAAACATCTTCAAGCCTGCGCTCTCCCGCGGCGAGCTCCAGTGCATCGGCGCGACTACGCTCAACGAATACCGCAAGTATATCGAAAAGGACTCCGCTCTCGACCGCCGTTTTCAGAGTGTGAAGATCGAGCCGCCCTCCGTCGAAGACACCATCACGATTCTTAAAGGCATCCGCGGAAAATACGAGGATCACCACAAGGCCACGTTCAGCGACAAGTCCCTCGAAGCCGCCGCGAAGCTTTCCGACCGCTACATCACCGGCCGTTTCCTGCCGGACAAAGCCATCGACGTCATGGACGAAGCTGGCTCCCGCGCGCGCATCTCCGCGCTCGTGCGCCCGCCGAATATCGAAGGTCTCACCAAAGAGATCGAAGACGTCTGCGGGCTGAAGGAAAAAGCCATCGCTGAGCAGCACTTCGAGGAAGCCGCGAAGTATCGCGACACCGAGAAACAGCTCCGTGCCAAGCAGGACGAAATCACCGCCGAGTGGCGCAAATCTCGTGACGAAAAACGCATCGCCATCGACGATGACCTCATGATGCAGGTCGTCGCCGACTGGACCGGCATTCCGCTTTCTCGCATGGAGAAAAAAGAGAGCGAGAAACTTCTCACGCTCGAACTCGAGATTCAGAAAAACGTCGTCGGTCAGGAGGTCGCCGCAAGCGCCATCGCCCGAGCGCTCCGCCGCTCCCGCGCGGACCTCAAGGATCCGCGCCGCCCCATCGGCTCGTTCATGTTCGTCGGCCCCACGGGCGTCGGCAAGACCGAGACCGCCAAGCAGCTCGCCGCCCAGATGTTCGGCAACCAAGACGCGCTCATCCAGATCGACATGAGCGAATACATGGAGAAATTCGCCGTCTCGCGCCTCGTCGGTTCGCCTCCCGGCTACGTCGGCTACGAAGAGGGCGGCCAACTCACCGAGGCCGTTCGGCGTCGTCCCTACGCCGTCATCCTTTTTGACGAAGTTGAGAAAGCGCACCCCGATGTGCTGCAACTCCTGTTGCAGATACTCGAGGATGGTCGTCTCACAGATTCTCTCGGTCGCACCGTAGATTTTCGCAATACGATCATAATTATGACGAGCAACGTCGGTGCTGCGCTCCTGCAGAAGCAGACTTCGATGGGCTTCGCCGCCGCCGCCTCAAGCTTCAACGACGCCGAGAAGATGCGTGAAAAGGTGCTCGAAGAAGCCAAACGCATCTTCAAGCCCGAGTTCCTGAATCGTATCTCGGACATCGTGTTCTTCCGTCCCCTCGACAAGACCGACCTCGTCAAAATTGTCGAAATCGAGATTACGAAATTCGCGAAACGTCTCGTCGAGCGGAAGATCACGCTCGAGTTTTCCACTGAGGCGAAAGCGCTGCTCATTGAAAAGGGTTACGACGAAAAATACGGCGCACGTCCGCTGCGACGCGCCGTCGAGCACTACGTCGAAGATCCGCTCGCCGAGGCACTCCTGCGCGGCGACGTGAAGGAAGGCGAACTCGTGATCGTCGAACGCGACGGCGAGAAACTCAGCTTCAAACAAAAGACGCCCCCTGCCATCACTGGCGTGGCGCCCTAAAAAACCGGCCAACCGCCGTATAAACGAAACCCCGCCCGCCGAGATCAAGGTGAGCGGGGTTTCTGTTTTTTGGAATTCCTGAAACCGTCGGTTACGCGCCGACCGATCATACGCACGCGCAAACAGGTTTGCCCCCGCCGCCGCGGTTGCGCATCCATCAGCGGATGCGTTCGCGGCCATCATCCGTTTCTATCGCGCTGATTTTGTGCGCGGGTCTGCGGGCGGCGCCGGCGCCGATTCCGGAACTAGAGGCGCTGCAGTTACCCAGGCCAGCCCGCCTCGCTGAGATCACGCGCGCCGCTGCGCCCGAGCAATGGGCGCAGGCGGTCCCGGCGCTCCGTGCTGCCGCGCGCACAGCCTACGAACACGACAAGCTCGCGGCTGCCTCGGCGTGGCTAAACGCCTCTCGCTGGGCCATGCTCTTTGCGCAGACTGACGCGGAGTTTATCCCACTTTGGATCAAGGCGATTGAGAGCGCCCATGTCGGCCACGCCAACATGCCGAATCGTTTTGAAATGACCAATCGCCCGCTGGGGCGCTGGCTCTCCGCCGATCTGCAGGGCTGGCTTATGGGCAACGCCGCGTTCAGCGAAGAATTTTTCACCCTACGGGCGCCGCAGGACAACCTCCCGGCGGTGTTTCAGATTCTCAATTCACTGCACGCCGGCGATCCCGCGAAGTTCGCCCGTTACGCCTCGCTGGCCCTGGCCATTGCCGTGGTTTACGATGTGGCGCCGCCGCCGTGGTGGCCGCACGCTCAGGTTTCGGCGACTGCGTTGCCCCGCAAATTGCCGGCACCGGCCGACGCCTTCGCTTGGTGGATTAAAGAAGATACCTCGGGGCGAACGTTCCACCGGCTCACGCGGTTGCCGGCGGATGAATTGAAATTCGTCGTCGATGCGGCGGCGCCTTTTGGCGAGCTCAAGTGGTCGCAGCAGATCGCCGACTACCCCCTCGGGCAACTCGACAAGGCCTACACGATGATCCGCTACCGACAGGATCGCATCGCCAACAATAATCCCATCTGGCCGGGGCCGTCGTATGCGCTGCATTTTATTTTGCGCGACGGAGGTATCTGCGTGGATCAGGCGTATTTTGCGACCGAAACAGGCAAAGCGCGTGGAGTGCCGACATTGTTGTTTTGCGGCGCAGGCAACGACGGCCGGCACGCGTGGTTTGGTTTTCTTGATGGCGCGCAGAAGTGGCAGTTCGATGCCGGACGCTACGCCGAGCAGCGTTTTGTGACGGGGCTCGCGCTCGATCCGCAGACGTGGCGCCAGATCTCAGACCACGAACTGAGGTTTCTCGCGGAGCGTTTTCGCACGCTGCCGAACTTTCGACAGTCACAGACCCACGAGGCGTTTGCCGCTGACTATCTCGCGACGGGTTCGGCCGAGGCGGCGGTCAACGCGGCGCGCAATGCGGTGAAAATGGAGCGGCGCAACGTGGTCGCCTGGGAAACACTCGTCCGCGCTGAAGTCGCGGCCGCACGCCCGCCCCGCCAACGAGAGAACACCCTGCGTGAGGCCGCACTGGCGCTCCAGCTCTATCCCGATTTGGAGGCGACCTTCGTCACGCGTGTGTGCGCCAGTTTGCGTGCGCGTGGAGAAACGAGCGCCGCCGATGCCGAGGAACGGCTTCTCGCGCGAAAAAACCAATCCAAGCGCGGCGACCTGAGCACACAGCAGGCCCGCGATATTCTCGTGCGCAGTTTGAACTCCGACAAACTCCCGGCGCAGTTGCAGGTTTACCATTCTTTGCTCGATAATTTCGGGCGCGGGGCCGGCATAGGTTTTTTTGATCAGGTCGTGGTGATCTTCGTGCAACATCTGGTGCAGCTCGGCGATAAGCCCGGCGCCGAACGCGCCGTGGCCCGCGCCCGCCAGACGCTCAGGGTTGAGTCGAACAGCCAGCTTGAATCGGAGTTTGCCCGATTACTCGAAACGGTGCGCGGAAAGCCGAATCGACCCTGACGTCTTCTTCCTTCGGGCGCTTTCGGCCTAGCTCGTGATCAGCACGTGGTCACCGCCGCGCACTTCTTCGTAGAGTTCGACGATGTCCAGATTGCGCATGAGCACGCAGCCAGAGCTTAAGGGTTCGCCGATCCGCGCTTCGTGGTTGGTGCCGTGAACGTAAACGTAGCGCTCGTAGGTATCGACGTTGCCGCCGCGATTCACGTCCGCCTCAAGACCGCGCAGCCAGAGAATCCGGCTCGTGATGAGGTTGGCGTTCACGGCGGCATCGGGAAATTCATTGTAGTGCCGTCCGGTGGGAACGCGGGACTTGAAGACCATGCCGGGCGGCTGGCCGGCGCCGATCCGTTCGGCGATTTCGTGGAGACCGCGCGGAGTGCCGAGCGAGTCTTTCACATTGGAGGGCGGGCGCTTCGAGGTGGAGACGGCGTAGCTTTTGACGAGTTCGCCGTGCCGGTAGAATTGCAGCGTCGCGGTGCTGATGCGCACGAGCAGAACCCGGTCTGCGGGCTTGATGCCGAGGCGCGTGCGGGTTTGGTTATACAACTCCCACGGAGTATCTATGGATAAGACGACATCCTTCACAGTCGGTATCGTCGGCGCTACGGGCGCCGTCGGTCAAGAATTGCTCGGGCTTTTACTCGGGCGGAATTTCCCGTTGGCCTCGCTGCGGCTCTTCGCCTCGGCGCGGTCCGCCGGCAAAGTCATCGAGCGCGCCGGCAAGAAATTCACAGTGGAGGAAGCGAAGCCCGGAGTGTTCGCCGATGTGGACGTGGTCTTTTTTGCGGTCGATGGCGCCACGACCCGCGCGCTCGCGCCAGACGCGATCAAAGCCGGTTGCCTCGTGATCGACAAGAGCTCCGCCTACCGCATGGACCCGACCGTGCCGTTGGTTATCCCGGAAATTAATCCCGAGGGCCTACGCGCCCATCAAGGGATCATCGCCAATCCGAACTGCTCCACGGCGGTCACGCTCATGGCTCTGTGGCCGTTGCATCTGCGGTTCGGCTTGAAGCGCTATTTCGCTGCGACGTATCAGTCGGTTTCCGGCACCGGCGCCGACGCCGTTGATGAACTCGAGGCTCAGGTGCATGCTCACGTGAACGGCACTCCGATCACCAAGAAAATTTACCCGCATCAGATCGCTTTCAACGTCATTCCTCAGGTCGATTCGTTCGGTGCTGATGGCTACACTGGAGAAGAGACGAAGATGCGCGACGAGAGTCGTAAGATCATGGGGCTTCCCGCGCTCCAAGTCTCCGCGACCTGCGTCCGCGTGCCCGTCATCCGCGCGCACTCGGTCGCGATCAACGCCGAGTTCGAGCGACCGGTCAGCGTCGAGGCCGCCCGCGAGACGATCGCGGCCTTTCCCGGCGCGCAACTGGTCGATGATCCCTCGAAGCAGCTCTATCCGACGCCTTTGGATTTCTCCCGGCAGGTGAAGTGCGGCGTCGGCCGCATCCGCCTCGACACCGCCCTGGACAACGGCCTCGCGCTCTGGGTAACCGGCGATAACCTCTGGAAGGGAGCGGCGCTCAACGCCCTCCAAAACGCCGAACTGATGGTGCGCGAAGGTCTCCTCAAGCCGAAGGCGGCGCGTTGATTGGCGCCCTCTGTCATCCCCGAATAATTCCTTGTCATCGCCACCGCCCGCACGTTTTCCTCTACCCTTGGCTCGGACGTCTAGCTCAGTTGGTTAGAGCATCTCGCTTACACCGAGAGGGTCGGGGGTTCGAGCCCCTCGGCGTCCACCACTTCACTTTTCAAAAAAATCTTCATGCGACACACGATCTCCGTCCTCGTTGAGAACACGTTCGGCGTATTGGCCCGCGTGACCGGTATGATTTCCGGCCGCGGCTTCAACATCGACTCCCTCAACGTAGCGCCCACGCACGACGCC
>JANXLP010000340.1 GCA_025355125.1 Opitutaceae bacterium
CAGTTGCACGCTCGCGAGGTTCAGGTAGGTAGATGGGGCTGACATGCCACGGTCCACCCTGCACGGCAGCGCTCAGTTAGCCATTAAATATTGCCGGCCTTGCCCGAAAACACTTTAGCGGGCTTCAGCGGAATACCGTGATAGATCGTCTCACCGAACAAATTTTCAGTTGTCATGGTTTTCTGCCGCTCGGCCCGTGGGGCGTGTATCACAGAAAGTGATCTTATCGCCTACTGCCGATTGGCGATTTCGCCACACACCCGAAAAGTCAAAGCGGTGGACGGAGCGCCGAGGCGGCGGGCTTGCCCGCAACGAGGGGGAAGCGGAGTGATTCCGCGTGGTGGAGATCGCGTAGCGATACTACCTTGACCGGGTGTAGAATGGAGAAATCAGCGGCTGGCAGTAGTTCTAGAGGCATTCCGAGCGTAGCGAGCATCTCCCTCCCCCCATTTGAAAAGAGCGGAAGCGGTCGGTGTGCAGGTGCGGGAGCGGAGTGAAGGCGAGTGGCTGAAAGCGTAGGGCGGAGTCGGCGCAGGTGGTAGCGCGGAAGGCCGTCGGGGTCGCGTCCTGAGCTGCGATGGTAAGCGATCTTGGCGGAATGGTCGCGCTCGGGCGACGAATCGCCAAAGACTGCCGTAGCGCGTGAGCCAAGCCGTCTCCGACCGCAGCGAAAGCCGGGAGCCGGAATCGAAGCGGAGCGCCGGAACGTCGAGCGCGGTAGCGAGAGCTGGCTGAATCTAAGAGAAGAGATATGTGCGCGTGTGAAGCATGTGGTCACGGCGAAAGCTGGACCGCGTTAGACCCTGAGAAACGACGAGATTTATACACCCGTTTTATACACACCTCGTAGCGAAACCTGCTAAACGTTGCTAGGATTTGCTCCTGGCGATCTACCTGCTTTAACGCCTAAGTCTCTCATCCGAGCTTGTTTGATTGCAGGTGCTAAGGTTTACTTAAATCTGCCAATACCGCGAGGAACTATTATGAGTCCTTTGCTCTACCACTGAGCTACTCTGGCGAAAACCGAGTGCGGAACGTGCAGGCTCCCGGCGGAAAATCCAAGCAAAAATCTGTGTGGCCCCGATTTCCCCGTTTTCACCCCGCCCGCGGGCCGCTCATCGGACACGACGCGCCGTCAAACCACGTGCCCTCCACATAGGTCGTCGTCGGGATTTCCGGCACCCCGAATTTGTTGTGCTGGAGCTGTCCCGCCAGGATTTCCACCGCCACGCCGCCCACCGACTGATGGTTCTGCCGCACACCCGCCGTGGCGCCGCTTTGGTCCGCCAAAAAAACGTCCACAAACGCCAGATCGCGCGGAATTTTCAGCCCCATCTCACGAAACAGCGGCAGCACGAAATCGCCCTTACTGATCACCACTTCCGGCTGATACCGCTTCAACCATTGCGCCAACTCCGCACGGTCCGCGATCACCGGCGCGTTGTTCTCGTTGAACCAACGCTCCACTGGTTTCGCCGCCGGGAAAATATACGCCGGCACCCGCTCCCTTTGCGCGAGGTGCTGCTGTTCGCACAAAAACCCCGCCGTCCACAGGTGGTCGACCGCGTGGTCCCAGCCGCGGTGCATCACGAAGCCGATGCGTCGGTAGCCCGCCGCCATCACCTTCTGCATCGCGAGCCGCACGATGTCACACTGGTTGTTCGTCACGTTGTGCAACACCGGCTGGTGCGGAAAATAGTCGATCTTCACCGCGCTGAAATTCGGCCAGTCGAATTTCAACGCATCACCCATCTCGCGCCCGTGCGAGGCGATGATCAGGCCGTTGATGCCGCGTGCATAGAGCATCCGGCTCAGCCGCCCGTCCGTCAGCCCCGGCTCGCGCATCCAGAAATGCTCCAGCTTGAAACCGAGCTGGTCGGCCATCGCATCCGCCCCCGCGTAGAAATCCGGATGCGCCGTCACTTTCTTCCAGCCCCAGCGCGTCGTCCAATTCGTCACGTAGGCCAGCGTCGGCGTGTTGCGCCGCTCCATCACTTTGCCGCGATACGAAACCAGCGCCCGCATCATCGGGTCCGGCCGGTAGCCGAGTTCCTCCGCGAGCGCCTGAATCCGCTTCCGCGTGGTCTCGGGCAGACGCGGATGATTGCGCAGCGCGAGCGAGACCGTGGTGACATGCACCTCCGCCTTTTTCGCGATGTCGGCGAGGGTGACGCGACGTGCATTCATGGGGTGCGCGCATCTCGTCGCGCCGGCCCGCGCCCTTCAAGTCTATAGTTAGTATGGCCGACCCGTTGTCGGGATACGTGGTGCCCCGCGACGCTCTCCGGAGCGGATTGCCCCCTCCGCCACTCCCCACGCTCATGTCGGCTCCCTTTCCTTTCCTCGACCCCGATCTCGCTCTGGCCAGCCGCGTGGACGACCTCGTCACCCGCCTCACGCTGCCCGAAAAAATCAACCAGCTCCTGCACGAGAACAACGCCGTCGAACGTCTCGGCGTCCCCGCCTACAACTGGTGGAACGAGGCCTGCCACGGCGTCGGCCGCAACGGTCGAGCCACCGTCTTCCCGCAAGTCATCGGCCTCGCCGCCACCTGGAATCGCGCCCTCGTCCAACGCGTCGCCGATACCATCGCCGACGAGGCCCGCGCCAAGCACCACGCCGCCCTCGCCGCCGGCCGCCACGGCCAATACCAGGGCCTCACTTTTTGGACGCCCAACGTTAATATTTTCCGCGACCCGCGCTGGGGCCGCGGCCAGGAAACGTTCGGCGAAGACCCATTCCTCACGGGCGAACTCGGCGCCGCCATGGTGCGCGGACTTCAGGGCGACGACCCGCGCTATCTCAAAACCGCCGCCTGCGCCAAACACTTCGCCGTCCACAGCGGCCCTGAGCAGGACCGCCACGGTTTCGACGCCCGCCCCACGCCCAAAGATCTCGCCGAGACCTACCTCCCCGCCTTCGAAAAACTCGTTCACGCGAACGTTGAGGCCGTCATGGGCGCCTACAACCGCACGCTCGGCGAACCTTGCTGCGCCAGTAAATTTCTCCTCGCCGACATCCTCCGCAAGCGCTGGGGCTTCGCGGGCCACGTCGTCAGCGACTGCGGCGCCATCGACGATTTTCATCGCCACCACTACGTCACCACCGACGCCGCCTCCTCTGCCGCCCTCGCCGTGAAAAACGGCTGCGACCTTAACTGCGGCTGCACCTACAACGACCTCGTCGTCGCCGTGCAGCAAAACCTCATCACCGAGGCCGAGATCGAGATTTCCCTGCGCCGCCTGCTCGCAACGAAGTTCAAACTCGGCCTCTTCGATCCGCACGCACGCCTGCCGTGGTCAGGCCTCTCGCCCGCGATCATCGACTGCGAAGCCCACCGCGCCCTCGCCCGCGCCGCCGCCATCGAGTCCATCGTGTTGCTCAAAAACAACGGCGTCCTTCCCCTCCGCCCCGATCACGAGAGTCTCCTCGTCACCGGCCCCACCGCCGCCAACACCGGCGCCCTCCTCGGCAACTACTACGGTTTTTCCCCGCGCCTCATCACGCTCGCCGAGGGCATCATCGAGCGCGCACCCGAGAGTTGCCGCGTCGTCTATCGCGCCGGCTGCCCGCTGCTCAGTCCCCTCGCTCCGGGCGCAAACTACACCTTCGGCACCGCCGCCGAAAACGACGTCACCATCGCCGTCCTCGGCCTCGATCCGTCCCTCGAAGGCGAGGAAGGCGACACCGTGGCCTCCTCCTCCGGCGGCGACCGCGACGTGATCGAACTTCCCTCCGTGCAGCGCGAGTTCCTCATCGAGCTTCGCAAACACGCGAAACGCCTTGTCGTTGTCCTCACTGGCGGCAGTGCCATCGCCGCGCCCGAAGTCCACGAACTCGCCGATGCCGTCCTCCACGTCTGGTATCCCGGCTGCGAAGGCGGCCGCGCCCTCGCCGCCGTGCTTTTCGGCGACGCCTCGCCCGCCGGCAAACTCCCCCTCACCGTCCCGCGCCGCACCGCCGATCTCCCTGCCTTCGACGACTACGCGATGCGCGGTCGCACCTATCGTTTCGCCACGATCCCGCCGCTCTATCCTTTCGGCTTCGGCCTCACCTACACGCGCCTCGGCTACGGCCCCCTCACGCTCAGCGCACCGACTCTCAGTATCGATTCCACCCTCGTCGCCGCCACGACGCTCGCCAACACCGGCCCGCGCGACGTCACCGAAACCGTGCAGTGCTACCTCACGCCGCCACCCACCTGGCCCGATGCGCCGCGCGCCACGCTCATCGCGTTCCAGAAAATCCCCGTGCCCGCCGGCCAGACCGTCGCCGTCACGTTCACGCTGCCCGTCACCGTCTTCGCCCAGATCGACGCCACCGGTCGCTCCGTCCACGCGCCCGGCACCTACGGCCTTGTCATCGGCTCCGCCTCGCCCGGTGATCGTGCTCCCCAGCTCGGCGCCCCGCCCCCCGCGACCGCGACAATTCGTCTGCTGTAGCCGCCGCGCTTTCGACCCCACCCCATGACTAGCGACCCCACCCAGAAACTCTCCATCGGGGAAAAACTCGGCTACAGCTGCGGCGACGCCGCCGCAAACTTCGTCTTCATGACGATGATTCTGTTTCAGCTGAATTTCTACACCGACGTCTTCGGCCTGAGCGCCAGCGCCGCCGCCGCCATTTTGCTCTGGCCGCGCCTATGGGACGCCGTGTTCGACCCGATCATGGGCGTGCTCGCCGACCGCACCCACACCGGCTGGGGCCGGTTCCGCCCGTGGATCATTTGGACCGCCGTCCCGTGGGCCGTCGTCATGGTCCTAGCCTACACCACCCCGCAGGGCTGGAGCATGGGCATGCTCATCGCCTACGCCGCCATCACGAACACCGTCCTCATGACGCTCTACTCGATGAACAACATGCCCTACTCGGCCCTGGGCGGCGTCATGACGGCCGATCTCAACGAGCGCGCGCGCCTCAACTCCTACCGTTTCGTCGCCGTCAACATCGCGCAGTTCATCGTCGGTGGCTTCACCCTCCCGCTCGTCGCCAAATTCTCCACTGGCTCCGACCGCCAGCACGGCTGGCAGATCACAATGACGATCTGGGCCATCCTCTGCCTCGTGCTCTTCCTCGTCACGTTCTTCACGACTCGCGAACGCATCCAGCCCGTCTCCGCGGAAAACTCCTCTCTGAAACAAGATTTCGCCGATCTCCTTAAAAACAGCCCGTGGATCGTCATGGCCGCGATGACCCTCGTCCACTTCGCCATCCTCTCCTTCCGCGGCGGCGCTCTCTACAACTACTACCACCACTACGCCGACCGCGCCGCGATGTTCGACGTCCTCGAGAAGCTTGGCCTCACCACCCTCGCCGCCACCCAGTCCGGCGGCATCCTCGATTCGCTCGGCTACATCGTGCACGGCACCCGCGACCAACTCGCCGGCTCCAACGTCGCCGATGTTTTCAACAGCATCATCAACATGGTCGGCACCGCCGTCACCATCGTCGTCATCATGCTCACGGCCGGCTTCGCCCAACGCTTCGGCAAAAAAGCCGTCGCCGTCGCCGGCTTCACGCTCTCCACCCTCAACGCTTTCGCCTTCTACTTCCTCGCGCCCGAACACACCACCGGAATGATTCTGCTCACGATCAGCGGCTCCATCTTTTACGCCCCCACGATCCCGCTCGTCTGGGCCATCTACGCAGACGTCGCCGACTACTCCGAGTGGCAAACCGGCCGCCGCTTCACCGGCACGGTTTTCGCCACGATCGGCTTCGCCCTTAAATCCGGCCTCGCGCTCGGCTCCGCCGGCTTCCTCTGGGCCATGGCCGGCATGTTCGGCTACGACACGAAACTCCCCGCCGCCGCCGATGCGATCCGCGGCTACCACGCCTGCGCCGGAATCGGCGTCGGCATCCTCTTCGCCCTCTGCACCGGCCTACTCGTTATCTATAAACTGAACCAGAGCCTCACGCTCCAGATCTCCACCGACCTCGCCGCCCGCCGCGCTCAACTGTCTCCCGTCTGACCCATGCGCCGCTACGTCTTCGCGCTCGTCGCCCTGTTCACCTGCGTCGCCCGCGCCGACGACGGCTACCGCCTCTGGCTCCGTTACGATCCCATCGCCGACGCGGCCCTGCACCAAAGCTACACCGCCGCCACGCGTCACGTCATCCTCACTACGCCCACCGGCACCGACTCGCCCACCCTCTCCGCCGCGCGCGCCGAACTCACCGCCGGCCTGAGCGGCCTGCTCGGCTCCACCAACCTAGCCTCCGTCACGCTCGAAAAATCCCCCGCGCCCGCCGCCACCGGCGACGAAGGCTTCGCCCTCTCCCTCCGCGCTCCCGACACCGTCGTCATCTCCGCATCGCGCGACATCGGCGCGCCCTACGGCGCCTTCGCCCTTCTCCGCCACTTCCAAACCCACCGCCCGCTCGCCGCGCTCCCACAAACCAGCGCCCCTAAAATCCAACGCCGTCTCCTTAATCATTGGGACAACCTCGACCGCTCCGTCGAACGCGGCTACGCCGGCCAGTCGCTCTGGGAATGGCAAAAACTCCCCGGTGAACTCAGCCCACGCTACCGCGACTACGCTCGCGCCAACGCCTCCCTCGGCCTCAACGGCGTCGTCCCGGTCAACGTAAACGCCAACGCCCAATTTCTCACGGCGCCCTACCTCGCGAAGCTCGCCGCCCTCGCCGATGTCTTCCGCCCCTACGGCATCCGCGTTTATCTCACCGCCCGATTCAGCGCGCCCATCGAGATCGGCTCGCTCAAAACCGCCGACCCGCTCGATCCCGCGGTCATCACGTGGTGGACCGAAAAAGCCGCCGAGATCTACCGCGCCATCCCCGACTTCGGCGGCTTCCTCGTGAAGGCGAACTCCGAAGGCCAACCCGGACCGCAAGCCTACCACCGCTCCCACGCCGACGGCGCGAATCTCCTCGCCGACGCCCTCGCGCCCCACGGCGGCATCGTGATCTGGCGCGCCTTCGTTTACGACAACAACGTCCCCGACGACCGCCACAAACAGGCCGTCAACGAGTTCGTCCCCCTCGACGGCCAGTTCCGCGCCAACGTCGTCGTTCAGGTGAAAAACGGCCCCATCGACTTCATGCCGCGCGAGCCGTTTCACCCACTCTTCGGCGCGATGCCGAAAACTCCCTTGGCTCTCGAACTCCAGATCACCCAAGAATACCTCGGCGGCTCCACCGAGCTCGCCTACCTCGCCCCCATGTGGCGCGAGGTCCTCGATTCTGACACGCACCGCCCCGCCGCCGGCGCCACTGTCGCCCGCGTGATCGACGGCAGCGTCGATCATCACGCCCTCTCCGTCATCGCCGGCGTCGCCAACACCGGCACCGACCGCAACTGGTGCGGCCATCAACTCGCCCCCGCCAATTGGTATGCCTTTGGTCGCCTCGCTTGGGACCACACCCTCACCTCGGCCGCTCTCTCCGACGAATGGACGCGCCAGACCTTTTCCAACGAGCCCCGCGTCGCCCAGCCCATCAACGCCCTGCTCCTCGCCTCGCGCGAAGCCGTCGTGAACTACTCGATGCCCCTCGGCCTTCACCACCTCATGGCCGAAGGACACCATCAAGGCCCCGGCCCGTGGGTTACCGGCCTCGGGCGCGCTGACTGGAATTCCACCTACTACCACCGCGCCGACGAAAACGGCCTCGGCTTCAACCGCACCGCATCGGGCTCCAACGCCCTCAGTCAATACGCCCCCGCTGCCGCCCGCGCGTGGTCCGACCCCGCCACGTGCCCCGAGGAATTCCTCCTCTGGTTCCACCACATCGCGTGGGACCACAAAATGCGCTCCGGCCAAACGCTCTGGGACGAACTCTGCCTCCGCTACCAATCCGGCGTCGACACGGTGCGCACGTGGCAAAAATCG
>JANXLP010000374.1 GCA_025355125.1 Opitutaceae bacterium
GCTCCCGCTCACTTCGCGTCCGCTGCCTTCCGCGCTTCCCTTTCATCTCCGATCCCCCGGCCTTGGATTCTTTCATCCCCTCACTCTACAAGTTTTTGAACCTCCCGTCGTCATGTCCAAGTTGAACGCTTACGAAGTAACATCGGTCACTAAGCCGAAGGGAGCGGACCGAAAACTCGTTCACACCTCTCCGCTTTCAAAGCACTCGCCGTCCAAAACAGACTTTGTTCCGTAGGCGGCTTGGGCCTCGCCTAACATGCCGTTGAACCGCTCGGCTTCCGCTTCACTGGTGAGGTGCGCGGCAAGCCGCGTAAGCAAATTCCTGAACGATGTATGCGCCGAGAGATGGGCGTGCTCTCCGGTCTCCGAAGAATTTGGCGCCGTCAGCACCGAGGCGCAGGCATACAGTTGCTGCTGCATCATACGTTCACACATGACCGTCATGCGGCGCTGGTATGAGGCCGATTTGAAACAGGGATCGGTTGCGAAATGCGGCGACTTTGAAGCGACTGGCTGACGCGAACCGTCGGCATCTTCCACCAAGATAAAGTATCCGAGAAAGGGTGCCGCCCCGGGGCCGAACAATCCCTCGCTTTGCGCCTTTCGGAAATCGCAGGCGCTGCCCAGCGCTTCTTCGCAGCGATTGTTGGCGTTGTTGCCGAACGAGGGGCCGCAAAGTGATTTGAGTTCCAATGCGGCTAATAGGCGCCCGTTGTGGACGGCGAGCACATCCCATTGCTTCGTTGGACGGAAAAATCCCGGCAGCACCACCAGCGATTTGTCGCGATGAACGATAACGCCTTTGGGGCCGGTCCGCTTGATCACGTCGATGATCATATTCCGAAACGAATCCATCGTCTTGCCGCTGGTGACCATGCCGCGATTGCCTTGGTCGGTCTTTCCGCCCACGCGCTGTTCCTCGGCCGCCGAGGTGGGACCGACCCAAAAGGCGCGCACGGCTTGGCGGAGGCGGGCGTCGAAAGAGATGCGGGTGGGGCTCATGTCGTTACAGGCGTGGAGGCAGGTTGACCGGCTTGGCCAAGCAGATCCCAAGTGGCTTCATCGAGCCCATACAATTCACGCACCGCGAGGTCGGCTATCCTCGTATCCTGCTTGATCGCGGCCGAGCTAAGTTTTCGACGCAAGGCTGGTTTGACCGTCGCCCAATCGGGGATGCGGATTCGGCGCAAATACTGGGCCTGAAAACGGAGATTTCCTCCCCTCATGCGGGGACTGTATGCGGCGATGAAGGCGAGCGCCAGCCGGCTGGAAAGCACGGTCTGAAGCGCGCGCAGCTCCCAGGTCTCGGAAGTGATGTGGTAGAGATTATGATGAGGGTAGAGCTTACCCTCTTCGTAAACGACGTGAGCCGTTCCCTTGATGTCTGGGATGAGCAGTTTCGGGCGCCACGTGAGCGATTCGTGGATGCGGTCGATGGTGCGGAACCAACCCTGGGGGTTGCGCGCCGATACGTTGCGCTGAGCGATACGTTCGCGGTGTTTTTCCAAGTAGGCGGCAAATCGCGGATAGCGGGCCAACTCGACGAGCCGACCATCGGCTTCGAACGGGTTCAGCACCCACTCACCTCGCCACGCGACGAGTCCGCTGCGGATGTCGCGGGTCGTGACCAAGGGCAATTTTCGCGAATCCTCCACATCGAGATCGCTACCGATATAGACGGCATCCGCCCCGGTGGCGACGCCGATGCCGACGCGAACACCCACGGTTTCCAGCTCGGGAAAATTCGTCTCCAACCGACGGATGACGTCCATGCAGCCATCTTCATCAAACGCCCAAGACTGGTCGCTCTTGGCCACATCGTGACGGATGGATACCGCCGCGTGTTGGGTTTCACCGCGCAGGGATTTGGCGAGTGGGATTAGGTTGGTTGCGGAGATTTCCGGGCGGAAAGCGATGTAGGTTTTCGATCCCGTGCCGCGCCGGAAAACGGTGACGGCCGGATAGGCATCGACTTCGTCGAAAAACGCCGGACAGCCCGTGAAGTCCACGTAAGCTTCCAAGTGAAACGACGCGGACACCAGAGCGCGCAACGGTCCGCCATAGCGGTTCTTCATCCAGCGATCTGCACAGATAAAACCAAGTCGTCCTTCGGGTTGAAGCAGCCCGAGAGATTTTTCGATGAAGGCGACGTAGAGATCGGCGCGGTCAAAGAGCGAAGTCCACTGGCTCCGATAGAGCCGCAGCAGATCCTTGGGCAGACTCTCCAGCCGCAAGTAAGGAGGATTCCCGACGACGTGGGTGAACTGTGCTGGAAGCGGAACCGTCAGGAAGTCGGCGTGAACCAACCAATCGCCGAGCAGTTGCTCGCTCTTGAGCCGGCTCCATCCGCACTCGCTCAAAAGTTCATGCAGCCGCTCGCGGCAGATGGCCAATGCGCCCAGATTCACCTCCACGGCGCGAATACAGGGGGCGATTCTGAGGTCGTCGGGTTTAACTTCGGCAAGCAGACGGCGCACGGCGGGGATCAGGAAATCGCCTTCGCCGGCCGAAGGCTCCAGTAGGCGTGAATTTGAGAGCCGGTTGCCGCTACTCCATCCCATCAGATCGAGGATGAATTCGGCCACTTCCGGCCGGGTATGAATTGCGCCGCGGGACTCGGCCGAAGCTTCGGAAAAATACGCAACCGCGTCCTTGGCCGGGGCTGCGGCTTCGAAAAGTTCGGCTTGGATGGGACGCATGGCGCTGGGCGGGACGAAACCGGGAGTTAGGTTTGTCCAGAACAGCGAAGCAAGGAGCGACGTGATTCTGGAGGAGCATCCTATCTGCCCGAGCCGATCAGCCCGGTGTAACCGCCCCGCTGCGGAAACCGTTGTTGGGCGCTCGCCTGCTTAGCGCTCGCTCCCGGCGCGGGGGGCGCGCAGAAACATTTCTGCGACTTTCTGCCGCCCCACCGTGTTTTGCACATGAACGATGACCCTCCAGTGCAAACTTCACCCTCGGGAGTGATCCCCCCGACCGACTTCGCGACCTTCATGCGCAATTACCAAGACATGGTTTTCAGCACCGCAGCCCGTCTCACCGGCAATGAGACGCAGGCGGAGGATATTTCGCAGGAAGTGTTTCTGAAAGCGCATCAACATTTCGCCATGCTCGTCGCCAGCCCCACGGCCGGCGGCTGGCTCAAGACCGTCGCGACCAACCTCTCGCTCAACCACCTCTCCCGCTACCGCAACCGCTGGCGCTTTTTCTCCGAACTCCGCCGGGACGACGCCGGCGACGATTCCGACGCGCCCGAAGTCGATTTTGCCGCGCCCGATACATTTTTCGGCGGCGTCGATGCCGACGAACGCCGCACCCTCGTCGAGCGCGCCCTCGACGAACTTCCCGCCCACCAACGGGTCCCTCTCGTCCTCTATCACTTTGAAGACATGCCCTACGACGAGATCGCCAAAAAACTCGGCGTCTCCCTCGCCAAGGTAAAAACCGACATTCTCCGCGCCCGCGCCGCCCTCGCCAAAATCATCCAACGCGCCGGCAGCACCGCCCACGAAGCCTTTAACAACTGATCTGATCGCCATGAATCCTTCTCCCGAAAATCCCCGCGATCCCCTGGAAACCCTCGTCCACCGCACGCTCCGCGCCCAGCCGCCGCGCCGCGCGCCGCGCTCGCTCGAGAGCCGCGTCTTCGCCGAGCTCGCCCGCCAGGCCGCGCTCCCGTGGTGGCATAAATCCTACGCCTTCTGGCCTGCGCCCATGCGCGCCGCATTCTTCGTGCTCTCCGCCATCGCGGCCGCCGCGCTCGTCGCCGGGATTTTCTTCCTCTCACGCGGAGCCTCGCGGGAACTCGCGAGCGAGGTCGCCGGCCGCTTCGCCTGGCTCTCGTTTGCGCAGGAAACTTTCTCCGCCATCTCGGGCCTCGCGCTCTCTGTGTGGCGCGCGATCCCGCCGCTCTGGCTCTATGGCGGTGCCGCCGTGCTCGCGACCGCCTACGCCACGCTTCTCGGCGTGGGCGCCGCCGCCTACCGCGCGTTCTTCGCGTCGCGCACCTGAGCCCTCCCTCAACCCTTTAAAAATAATCCGTCATGAAATCTTCAGCCCGTCCGCTCTTCGTCGGTGCCGCCATCGCGTTCTTTTTTACGCTCACGCTGGCCGCATTCGCCCAGGAACAACCCGCTCCGCCGCCCGCCGCCGCGCCCACTGCGCCCGCCGAACCCACGGTCACGACGACAGCCGCGCCGGAGGCCGAGAAGCCCGTGGCGGTGGAGAAATCCACGCTGCGCCGCATCGATACCGACGAGTCCGCCACGCTCGCGCCCGCCACCCCGGGGCCCGCACCGTCAGGAAAAAAAAATACCGGCCGCGTGGTCCGCAAGAAAACCGGTAATAACGATTACGTGCGCTTCGCCGAAAACGTTCACATCGAGAGCGGCGATAAAATCGATGGCGACGTTTCCGGCATTTTTGGCGATGTCCTGGTGGACGGCGACGTCGGGGGCGACGTCATCTCGGTCGCCGGGGACATCACGATCAACGGCACCGTGCACGGCGACGTGGGCGCCATTTTCGGCAACGTCACCCTCGGGCCGAAGGCGGTCGTCGATGGCGGTGTGAGCACCGTCAATGGCGACACGCACCGCGACGCCGGGGCGTCCGTGGGCGGCAAGATTTCCACCTCGACCGTCGGCAAGCGTAGCTCGGCGACCCACGGGCCGTGGCCGCTCTTGGGTCGTCACGCGCTCGGCGGGAGCAGCGGCGGCGGCTTCCTCGGGCTCGGCTCGGCGATGAGCTGGCTCTGGCTGTTTTCCGTGGTCGGCCTGGTCTTCTACGCGCTGATCGCGCTGGTGTTTCCCGGTGGCGTCCGTCGTGCGGGCGACATGCTCGTGCAACGCCCCGCGGCCGTCGTGCTCTCCGCAGTGCTCTCGCTGATCGCGCTGCCCGTGCTCTTCGTGCTCCTCCTGATCACGGTCATCGGCATTCCGGTCGCGCTGCTGGCGCTGCCGGCGGGCGTCTTCCTCGGCGTGGCCTTTGGCAAGACCGCGATCTACGCCCTCGTCGGCCGCGCCGCGACGAAGGACAAGTTCCCCGTCGCCGTCACCGTGCTCATCGGCGGAGTGGTTTTCGTTTTGCTCTACCTGGTGCCGGTGCTGGGCCTCGCGTTCTCGTTCCTCATCTCCGCGCTCGGCCTCGGCTGCGCGGTCACGGCGTTGTTGGCTGCGGGTAAGAAACCCGCCCCGCCCGCGCCCCGCAGCAATCCGGCCGTTCCGCCGATGGTGGCCGCCGCAGCGACGCCCGTGGGTGATGCGTCGGCCGGGTTTACCGCGCCCGCGGTCGGCGCGGCCGGTCTCGCGGCGAGCGTTCCCTTGGCTTCGACGCCGGTCGTCGAGAGCGCGCCGGTGGCGCCGCAAACGGCGGGCTTCGGTGCGGCTGATTCCACTACGCCGCCCTTCGTGCCGCTGGCGCCGCCGGTTTTTGCTCCGATGGCGGAGGCATTGCCGCCCAAGTTGCCGGGCACGCCGAATGCCACGTTGCCGCGAGCGGGATTCTGGATTCGCACGGGCGCCGTGCTCATCGACTTGGTGCTGGTCGCGATGATCTTCGGCCCGGCCGGTGCCGGTGCGCTGATTCTTCCGGGGCTCGCGGCGTATGGCGCGACGATGTGGAAATTCAAAGGCACGACCATCGGCGGCATCGTCTGCGGCCTGCGGGTGGTGCGGCTCGATGACCGGCCGCTCGACTGGCCCACGACGGTGGTGCGGGCGCTCGGTTGCTTCCTTTCACTCGTGGTCGGTGGCCTCGGCTTCGTGTGGGTGGTGTTCGATAGCGAGCGCCAGTCGTGGCACGACAAGATCGCCGGCACCGTCGTGGTGCGCTCGCCGAAGGGCGTTTCACTGGTTTGATTTGGAATGAACTTAAACCAGAGAACGCCATGAAAACTCTCCTCGTTTTCTTCGTCTGGTGTATCCTCTTCGTGCTCTGCTGGCCGCTGGCGCTGCTGGTGTTGGTGCTGGCGCCGGTGGTGTGGCTGATCGCGCTGCCGTTTATGTTGCTGGGGGCGGTGGTCGCGGCGACGTTTGCGCTCGTCGGCGCGATCATGCTCCTGCCGGCGCGACTGCTGGGCTGGCGACCGGTGACGAATTGATTTTCTAACCGCGACGACCGGTCACAATGGCGTCAGTTTTGGTCGTTTGGGACTGCGACTGTCGGCGGATGAACGACTGAGGAGGCCTTGCACGAGCCACGGCAGCAGATGGCGTCGCGTCCAGCGCAGTTCGGCGGTGCACCATTGAAGGCGAGTCTGCGCAAGAGCGGTCGGAAAGGGTTCGCTCCATGAGCTATCGCTCTCCGGCAGACGCAGGGCGTGAGCGAGGGCCTCGGCGATACGGGCGTGGCCGGCGGCGTTGGCGTGGATGCGGTCTTCGCTCCACAACCGGGCATCGGTGGTGACGGGATGAGCCGCGAAATCCACGAGGATCGAGCTGGTGCTGCGTGAGGCTTCGACGAGCGCGCGGTTGAGCGCGGCGATGCGCGGCGCGATCAGGCGCGCGAGCGGCATGAGCGGCGTGAGATCGGGTAACGTGAAGCTGAGCACGGTCGCGCCTCCGGCGACGAGCGCGCGCTGCATGGCGGCGATGTCGGCGGCGACATTGTCGGCGTTAAAACGCGGGGCGGTGACGTCGTTGGTGCCGCAAAAAACGGTCGCGAGATCGGGCCGCATCGCGAGCGCCGCGTCGAGCTGGCGCGCGCGCACCTGCGCCGTGGTGAGGCCGCGCACGGCGAGATTGGCGTAGAGCAGGCCGCCCTGCGTTTGTGCGATGCGCTCGGCGAGCCGCTGCGACCAACCGCGGTAGCCGCCGGCGCCGTCGGGATCGTCGATGCCCTCGGTCGAGCTGTCGCCGAGGGCGACGTAGCGGGCGAAGGGTGATGGCTTCCACCTCCGACGCGGTATTTGGTCTAAGGGTCAAGGATTGTGGAGCAGGCGGGCGTTCACCGCATGGCGGGATATTGGCAAGCAAGCCGGACATGACGTGCGCTTACAAAGCCGGTGCGTGCTGGCTCAGGAATTCGGCCGGAGTAATTCCGGGCACGGGTGATTGGGCAAAGTCGGCGACGTTTCTTGTGATAATAAATACCGAGCCACTCGTCGCCGCGACCGTCGCCACAGCCGCATCCTCGAAATCATCCATCGCGAGCAATCGCACCCGTTGCCAGTCCGCCGCATCGAGATTGCCGATTTGAAAATGACGGAGCACCCGATCCAGAGCAGCCTCGGCGTCTGTTTTCGCGGCGTGTTTACGAACGAGATAGTAAAGCGTCGTCAAACCGTGCGCCGGACACACCGCGGTGAGCTTTCCTGCGGCGACGAGGCTCAACACTTGAGCCGACGCGGCGTAGTGCGGTTGGCGTTGCTGGAAGACATCCAACAACACGTTGATGTCCACCGTGACCGTCACGAATGCTTCGCTGCGAGATGCGTGCGGTGCGCTTCCTCACCGGCGACATTCGCAGGGATGATGCCGCTGGCCGCCTGCACCTCGGGATGCACGGGCCTTTGCAGTTGCTCGCGCAAACTGCGCGCCTGCCGAGCGAGCAACGCTTCCGCCGAAATACCCTGGGCTTGCGAGTAGGCGCGGAGAAACGCGAGGTCCTCCTCCGGCATGGGAACGGTCAGCGTGGACATGAGACGAAGCTGTCTCCGAATCGCGAAAGTGCCAAGCCCGCAGTTGCACTAGCCCCCTGTGGCATAGGCGGCCGCAGCCCTGTATCTTCGGTCCGCAAAATAGGGCCTGTGCAGGACTTCACCGTTCGATCCGCACCCGCTCCGACACCGACCAGTCGTTGTGGCCGCCTTCGAGGGTGATCAACGTCGCGTTTTTCAGCTGTGCGGCCAGATTTTTGGCGTGTTTGAAATCAATGACTTGGTCGTTGATCGCGCCGTAGATTTCTATGGGGCCGGTGTAGGTTTTAAGGGCGGAGATATTGTCCCAGTTGTTGCGGAGCAGAAGGCGCACGGGGAGGAAGGGCATGTGGTGGGAGGCGACGTTGGCGAGGGTGTCGAAGGGGACGACGAGGATAATTTTGTCGGGCGGTGCTAAGACGGAGCCCAGATACGATGCGGGGCCGCTGCCGATAGACTCGCCGAGCACGCAGAGGGGCGTGCCGGGAAATTCGCGGCGCAACGTCTGGTAGGCGGCGAGGGCGGCGGCATTCATTGAGTCCTTGGAGGGGTTGCCAGCGCGCAGACCGTAGCCCGGATACTCGAGGACGTAGAGCGAGTCGGCGCGGGACATCCGCGGGAGAACGTAGGCCCGGCCGTCGGCTTGTCCGCCGTTGCCGTGCGTCATGAGCCACACCGCCTTGGGTTGTGCGACCGTCCGGGAGTAGCCGATGAGCTCGCCGCCGACGATCCACGGGCGCAGCGGCGTGCTCGCGGTCGAATGACTCGGGAAATACAGGAGGCTGCGTTGGTTCAGCCCGACCAACGCGCACAACACGACGTAGGCCAACGTGACGAGGCCGCCGATGACCAACCAGGGTCGGCGGGAGAGACGTCGTGTGAGCGGCGGTTTCATGGGCGGCTGATGGATCTGATGATTTTATGCGGCGTCGCAGGGCTGTCGATCTTGTGGACCGCGTGACGGGTTGTGGCTCACGGTATTCCGCTGAAGCCCGCTAAAGTGTTGTCGGGCAAGGCCGGCAATATTTAATGGCTAACTGAGCGCTGCCGTGCAGGGTGGACCGTGGCATGTCAGCCCCATCTACCTACCTGAACCGCGCGAGCGTGCAACGGCGCGGCGCGCGAGCCGACGAAACCGCGCGCTGCGAGCGAGAGCTCGCGGCGCATCATTACCTGCCGGAGGCGCAAGTGGCCGGGGACCGCGGCTGGCAGATCGCCGAGTGCGACGGC
>JANXLP010000436.1 GCA_025355125.1 Opitutaceae bacterium
CTGGCGCTCGCAGCTACGGGAGCACGCACGCGGGCGGGCAAGAGTGAGGCGGGTGCGGCAAAGTTACGCGGCGAGGGCGTGGAGGTAGTGGGAGAGCTGGCGGTCGTTGAGGGAGGGAGATTTTTGCAGGGTCGTGAGGGCTTTGGGTTCCCAGAGCATGCTGCGGAGGGGTTCGAGGAAGCGGCGGGGGAGGTTGGGCTGAACGACGTTTTTCAGGATCGCGAGGGTCGCACGCGTGGCGGGGAGGCCGAGCCATTCCATGAGGCCGAAGATGCCGTTGCGCTCGTGAACGGCGTTGATCTCGGACCAGCGCGGGGCGGCGGTGCCGCGAAGTTCGACATGGGCGGAGACGAAGGCGGTGAGGGCGGGGGTCTCGGTGAGTTCGGCGAGGAGCGCGGGGCAGCGGGCGGCGACTTGGAGGGCTTCGAGGCGGGCGAAGGAGAATTGGGCCATGAACTCGCGGACGGCGGTGGGGACGAATTCCAAGTAAGGCTGCCAGTCGGCGGCGGTGAGGGTTTTGGCGGCGGTGGCGAGGGATTCGGCCGAGGGGGCGAGGGCGATCCACTCGGTGCCGTAGAGGCGCTCGAACTGAACATCGGGCCAGTGGGTGACGCGGTGAAGGACGCCGCTGTGCGACCAGGTGAGCGCGAGCGGGACGAAGCAGAGGGCCTTGCGGGGGCGGCGGGCGACGGTGGCGGGACGGGAGGCGGCGCGGGAGGCGGACGAGCGGCGGAGGGGGGAAGGGAGTGAGATCATGCGCCTACTTTAGCGCAGGGGGTGGGACATTGGCTGGCCTACCGGTCAAATTGTGGAGGAATTTTTTTAACCTCGAAACACACGAAATACACGAAAAGGGGAAGGGGAGCGCGGGAGCGGGAGCGGGCGCGGGCAAAGGGAGCGGGAGCGGAAGCGGGCGCGGGCAGAGGGAGTGGGGGAGGGGAGGGAGAGTCGGAGAGGGGCCCACGGAACACACGGAATACACGGAAGGATTGAGAAGACGCGGAGGAGAACCGGAATAGTGGGACAGGAGAACGGGGTGCCCGCGAATCACGCCAATGGGTGCGAAGGGCGAGGGAGGGGAGTTCATTTGAATTTTTGGGAGTCGGGTTTTATGCGCGCGGATTCGCGAGCAGATCGTTTTGAGCTGGGAGAAGGAAACGGACGCGGAATCGAATTGCGCCGGGGAAACGGCTGGGGCCCGATGAAGCCACGCACCATGAATCCTCGCACGCAGACCTCCCGTCCTCCGCTTGAACGGATGTTGCGCATTCATGAGGAACTGCGACGCGGGGCGCTCGTGAACTGCACGATGCTCATGCACGCGCTGGAGGTGTCGCGGAAGACGGTGGTGCGCGACATCGCGTTTATGCGCGACCGGCTGGAGTTGCCCATCGAGTTTGATTCGGGCGTGCAGGCCTACCGCTATACGGAGAAGGTGAATGCGTTTCCGACGGTGAATGTGACCGAGGGTGAACTGCTGGCGCTGCTGGTGGCGCAGCGGGCGCTGGAACAGTATCGTGGGACGCCGTTTCACCATCAGCTGGAGGTCGCGTTCGGCAAACTGGCGGGGGGGCTGCGCGACAAGATTTCATTTTCGCCGGCGGATGAGTTGCGCGCGGTGTCGTTTAAAAACATCGGGCTCGGGAAGACGGATCTCACGGTGTTCAACCCGCTGAGCGCGGCGGTGCTGAAGGGCGTGGAGGTGGGCTTCGACTACCGGAAGCCGGGCGAGACGAAGAGCGGGCCGCGGCGGGTTCAGCCGTATCATTTGGCGAACCGGGAGAACTCATGGTATCTGATCGCGTATGATTTGGAGCGGTCGGCGTTGCGGACGTTTGCGTTGCCGCGGATCGGGGCGGTGGTGGCGACGGCGGAAAAGTTCGAGCGGCCGGAGGATTTTTCGCCGGAGAAATTTTTCGCGAGCGCGCTGGGCGTGTTAGGCGGCGAAGGGGACTTTAAGGTGGTGATCCGTTTCGACGCGACGGTCGCGGAGCGCGTGCGTGAGCGGGAGTGGCATGAGTCGCAGGAGATGCGCGAGTTGGACGGCGGCGGGCTGGAGGTGAAGCTGCGGCTGGGCGCGTTGTCGGAGGTGGAGCAGTGGGTGCTCGGCTGGGGCGCGGCGGCGGAGGTGGTGGGGCCGGCGGAGTTGCGCGCGAGCGTCAAGAAGACGGTGGCGGCGCTGGGGAAGATCTATGGCGAGTGAGCGGGCGGCGGCGGAGTTGAGTGGCGAGTGGCGGAGTGGTGAGGGAGGCGGAACATCGGCAGGATGCCGATGCCACTCGGGGGGAGCCGGCTGGAAGCCGGCGCTACGACGGAGCGGAAGGGCGGGTCGGAGACCGCGCCCTACTTCGGAGCGCACGCTACTTCGGAACGTGGCCTTCTTCGGCTTGCGGAGGCGCGGAGTGCGGCCCACGTTGGCCCTTCTGTCTCTGACATCATGAACGGCTACGAATCCTCCGACGACCATCAGCCCGTGACCTGGGTGCGCGGGTATCCCGTGTTTGCGGCGCATTTTGTGGTGCTGGGGTTTGTCGCGTCGATGTTGGTGACGACGTTGGTGATGGCGTTTGGCGCCGGGGCCGTGCTGGGCTGGCTACCGTTTAGCAGTGCGGCGGTGTTGCGTGGAGAAATCTGGCGCGTGGTCACCTATGGCTTGGTGAATCCGCCGAGTATCTCGTTCGCCATCGATATGCTGATGATCGGGATGTTTGGCCGGGAGATCGAGCGGGTGTATGGCCGGCGGTCTTTTTTGAGCCTGTGTGGCTGTCTTTATTTGGTGTCGCCGTTGATTTTCACGGTGGTCGGCCGCTGGTTGCCGGCCTCGATGGCGGGGGAGTCGGGTGCGCTCGCGCTGTTTGTGGCGTTCGCGACGATTTATCCGGATGTGTCGGTGTCGTTGCTCAACGTCATGGCGAAGTGGGTGGCGGCGGTGCTCGTCGGTATCTATACGCTGATGGCGCTGAGCAGCCACGATTGGACGGGGCTCGTCACCCTGTGGGCGACGTGCGGTTTTGCGTTTGCGTTTGTGCGTTGGAAGCAGGGGCGGCTGGTGCTGCCGCGCATCGAATTTTTAGAAAAGAAGCCGAAGTTGCGCGTGCTGCCGGATCTCCCGGCGAAGGCGAAGGTGGAGACCAAGCGGGCGGAGCCGGTGCGGGCGAGTGCGTTGAACAGCACGACGACGAGCGAGGTGGACGCGCTGTTGGACAAGATCGCGAAGTCCGGGATCGGCAGTCTCTCGGCGAAAGAACGGGCGCGGCTGGAGACGGCGCGCGCGGAGTTGTTGAAGCGGCGTTGAGGACGTGTGACTGGTGGCGTCGGGATGTCTGATCGGAAGGGTGCCCGCGAAACACGCGAATGACACGAAAGTCGGAGGGGTGCCCACGGAATACACGGAAGACACGGAAAAATCGGACGGGAAAAATATAGGACTATTTTGCGCGGTTGGGGTGGGTGGCGGGTGTTAAGGGCAAAACAACATGAACGCTGATACCGAATTATTGCGCCGTTATGCGGAGGAGGGGGCGGAGGCGGCGTTTGCGGAGGTGGTGGGGCGTCACGTCGATCTTGTTTTCGGGGCGGCGTTGCGGCAGACGCATGAAAACGCGGCGCTCGCGCAGGACGTGGTGCAGGTGGTGTTCACCGATTTGGCGCGGAAGGCGGCGACGGTGGCGCGGCATGAAGCGGTGGTGGGCTGGCTGCACACTGCGACGCGGTTTGTGGCGGCCAAAGCGGTGCGGGCGGAAAGTCGGCGGCAGGGACGGGAACGGGAGGCGCAACTCATGAAAGACGTGATGGACGGAACGAATGAAGCGAGCTGGGAGGAGGTGCGGCCAGTGATCGACGCGGCGCTGGGGGTTCTCAAGAAGCGGGAGCGGGCGGCGATCTTGCTGCGGTTTTTTGAGCAGAAGCCGTTGGCGGAAGTTGGGGCGAGCCTGGCGATGACGGAGACGGCGGCGCGGTCGTGCGTGGATCGGGCGTTGGACAAGTTGCACGCGGTATTGGCGCGGCGCGGGATCACTTCGACGTCGGCGGCGCTGGGCGTGGCGCTGGCGAATCAAATCGTGGTGGCCGCGCCGGTCGGACTGGCGGTCCGGGTGTCGGCGCAGGCGGTGGTGGGCGCGGCGGCGGGGATCGGATGGGGCGGCGGGTTGAAGGTGGTGCTGGGGAGTATGGCGCTCGCGGGTGTGGTGGGCGTGGGGATTTTTGTGGGGCAGGGGCGGAGCACGGCGGCGCTGCAAGCGGAGGTTTCGGCGGCGAGTGTGAGCGCGGGAGCGGACCGGGAAGAGCTGGCGCGGTTGGCGGCGGAGAACCGGAGGCTTGCGGGCCTGGCGGCCGAGGTGGCGGTGCTGCGGCAGGATGATGTGGAGTTGGCGCGGTTGCGGGATGAAGTGGCACGGTTGGGGGAACGGTTGAGAAAGACAAATCCGCGAGCATCTGCGGAGCCGGCCGCAGGTGGGCAGAGTGGACCGATGGGAGTTACCATCGGGGGGCAGATCCGACGGCCTGCACGGATTGCAGTGCCTGCGGGTCAAACCCTCACTTTAGCCGGCTTGATTGCGAAAGCGGGCGGATTCACCGAAACGGCCAAAAGCAGCGGTGTTCGGGTGACGCGGATTCAGTCTGATCGCAGCGCAAAGACGGTGGTGTTAGATCTCACCAAGGGAGGCGGAGATTTTATTTTGGAAGCCGACGATATCGTCTATGTGCCGGAGAAAATGCTATGAAGCCGATGAGGGGAGTGATGATGGCGTTGATGGCTGCGGCGGTCGGGCTCGTCGCGGTGGCGGGCGCGACGTGGGTGCAGCGACGAGAGGCGGGCGAATTGCGCCGGGAGTTGGCGAAGCGGAGCGCAGTGCAGATGAAGATGGAGGCGGCGCGGGCCGAGAATGAGAGGCTGAAGCGGGCCCAAGTGTCGGCGGAAGAATTGGCGCGGTTACGGGCGGATCATGCGGCGCTGCCGCGCTTGCGGCGGGAGATCGAGGAACTGAAGGCGCGGAGTGATGGGCGGGGGCGGTGAACAGAGAGAGCCCGCGAAACACGCGAATGACGCGAAAGTGGGAGGGGTGCCCACGGAATACACGGAAGACACGGAAAGTCGGAGGGGTGGAAGACGAGGGCGCGCACGAGGCGCGCCCCTCGGCGGAGTTAGGGAGCCAGGGTGATCGTGTAGGTCGTGCCGGCGGTGGTGGGGAAATCGACGGTGGTGGTGGGGCGCGTGGGGAGGACGGGGAGCGTGGCGGGGTTGGTGATTTCGGGTGTGCCGGCGTCCACGGTGGCGAAGAAGGGATTGGGGTTGGGGCCGGTGGCGGGCTTGGGCTGGGCGCCGGTGATGGTCACGGGCGCGGCGGTGCGGAGGCGGAGGTGGCCGCCGAGCTTGGAATGGATCACGGCGCGAGTAAGTTTTCCCTCGGCCCAGGTAAGATCGACGGTGAAGCCGCCGCGGGTTTTCAGGCCGGTGACGGCGCCGCTGGGCCAGGCGGAGGGCAGGGCGGGGAGGAGTTGGAGGACGCCGGCGTGGCTTTGCACGAGCATCTCGGCGAGGCCGGCGGTGTAGCCGAAGTTGCCGTCGATCTGGAACGGCGAGTGGGCGTCGAAGAGATTCCGATAGAGGCCGCCGCCTTTCATCGAGGTCTCGGAGGTGCCGACGAGGTTGAAGAGGTTTTTGATGATGACGTAGGCGTGGTCGCCGTCGAGTTGGCGGGCCCACATGTTGATCTTCCAGCCCATCGACCAGCCGGTGGCTTCGTCGCCGCGGAGCTCGAGGGTGCGCGCGACGGCGCGGAAGAGTTCGGGCGCGGTGTCGGGGTTGATCTGGTTGCCGGGGTGGAAACCGTAGAGGTGGGAGAGGTGGCGATGGTTGGGCTCGGCTTCTTTGTAATCAGTGCGCCATTCCTGGAGCTGGCCGCGGGCGCCGATGCGGTAGGGAGCGAGGCGGGCGAGTTTGTCGCGGAGCTCGGTGACGAGGTCGGGGTCGCGGCCGAGGAGTTCGGCGGCGGCGATGGTGCGCGTGAAGAGTTCGCGGATGATGGCGAGGTCCATCGTGGTGCCTTGGGTGACGGCGGCGGGTTTACCGTCGGGAGCGATGAAGGTGTTTTCGGGCGAGGTGCTGACGGGGGTGACGAGGCGGCCGTGTTCGTCGGGGATGAGCCAGTCGGCGTTGAACTCGGCGGCGCCTTTGAGGAGCGGGTAGGCTTCGTCGGCGAGGAATTTGCGGTCGCCGGTGAAGAGCCAGTGTTCCCAGAGGTGGGAGGTGAGCCAGCCGGCGGCCATGTTCCAAAAGGCGGAGGTGGCGCGGCCGTCCACGGGGAAGCTGTCGCGCCAGAGGGAGGTGTTGTGGTGGGCGACCCAGCCGCGGCGATGATACATGTCGCGGGCGGTGCGGGCGCCGTTGGCGGCGGTCTCGCGGATGAGGCGGAAAAGGGGTTCGTGCAGCTCGGAGAGGTGGGTGGTCTCGGCGGCCCAGTAGTTCATCTCGGCGTTGATGTTGATGGTGTAGCTGGAGGCCCAGGGCGGGATGACGAGGTCGTTCCACTTGCCCTGGAGATTGAGGGCCTGGGTGCCGACGCGGGAGCCGGCGATCATGAGGTAGCGGCCGTATTGAAAGAGGAGGGTGGCGAGAGCGGGGTCGCCGGTGACGCGGAAGGCGGGGATGCGGGCGTCGGTGGGAAGCTGGTCTTTCGCGGGGTCGCCGTCGAGGCGGAGGGAGACGCGGTTGAAGAGCGCGGTGTAGTCGGAGAGGTGGCGCTCGCGGAGGGTGGCGTAGCTCTGCGCGGCGGCTTCGCGGAGGTCGTGCGTGGTGCGGAGCGACGGGTCGAGGCCTTCGCGGCTGGGGCTTTTGTCGGGGCCGTTGAAACTGCTGGCGGCGGTGACGAAGACGGTGGCCTCGGTGGCGCCCTCGACGCGGAGGGCGTCGGCCTCGGCGATGACTTTGCCATCGGTGCGGAGGGTGAGGCGGGCTTCGAAGAACGTGCCTTTACCGTCGATGTCGGCGCCGTAGAGGACTTGGGCGGCGTGGGGTTTGCGGGTGCCGTCGGGGTTATAAAGTTCGGGGTATTTTGATTGGTCGCCCCACTGCTCGATGGTCTTGAGCTCGCGGCGGCTGACGAAACCGGGGACCTGGCCGCGGAAGATGAGTTCGCCGGCGGCGGTGGCGGATTTGGCGGTGGGGTGGACGGAGGTGAACAAGGTTTTGAAGGCGAGCGTGCCGGGTTTGTCGGTGCGCAGGCGGAGGGCGATGACCTGATCGGGGGCGCTGGCGATGATCTCACGGGTGAAGGTGGCGCCGTCGCGCTGGAAGCTCACGCCGGCGGTGGCGGTGGTGAGATCGAGCCAGCGGCGGTAGTCGGTGACGGGACCGGTGCCGGCGAAGTCGAGCCAGAGATCGCCGAGCGGCTGGTAGCACTGCTGGTTGCGGCCGAGCCAGTGCTGGGTGACGTAGGTGTCGGCTTCGGAATTTTTGCCGGCTTTGATGAGGCCGGTGACGTGGTCGAAGTCTTTGGTGAGATCGAGAGAGCGGAGATCGGCGGGAGGTTCGCCGGAGGTGAGGGTGTCTTCGTTGAGCTGAAGGTGCTCGCGCGTGGGGTCGCCGAAAACCATGGCGGCGAGGCGGCCGTTGCCGATGGGAAGTGCGTCGGTCCAACGCGCGGAAGGATGGTCATACCAAAGGGTGAGCGGGTCGCCGGGGGCGGCGGAGGCGGCGGGTGCGAGCGCGGTGGTGAGGGCGAGGATGGCGGCGGCGTGGGGGAGTAGGGAGCAGGGGCGACGGAGGGACATGGGGAAGCGGGGAGGGAGAGCGCAGAGAAACGTTGCAGACAGCTCGCGGAGTGAAACGTGAAAAACGTGGAGCACGGTGAGAATTTCCCCGGAAGCTCCGAGTCGGGGTTTGCGTGGAATGCGGAGCTTTTGCACGGTTGCGATGTGAATTCGCCGACCGAATCCCCGATCTCCGATGCACCGCATCCGCTTCAGGTGAAGGCTTGGCGGGAGATGGGCGGAGCGGGGCGGTTGGCTCTGGCCGTGGAACTCGGGCGGAAGGCGCGCGGCTGGAAGCGGGATGCGTTGCGCGGGCAAAACCCGAGGTGGTCGGCCGGGCGAGTGGAGCGGGAACTCGCGGCGATCTGGCTGCGGTGCAGCAACTGATTTCGGAAGATCGCGGGAGGAGGACGCGGTGAACTAATGGCGACGGACCAAATTATTTTGTCCGGTTTTGAAATCGGCGGGTGATAGTGGGGTGACGCGATGAACGATGAATCCGAACTGCTCCGACGTTATTCGACCGAAGGCGCGGAAGCTGCGTTTGCAGAGATCGTGCGGAGACACATTGGGCTGGTTTACCATGCGGCGCTGCGACAAACCGGAGATCCTTCGCTGGCGGAGGAGGTGACGCAGACGGTGTTCACGGACCTGGCGCGCAAGGCGGGTCCGTTGGCGGGACGGACGTCGATTGCGGGATGGCTTTTCACGAGCACGCGGTTTGCGGCGACGAAGGCGCGGCGCGGAGAACAACGGCGGCGGGCGCGGGAACAGGAGGTTTTTGCCATGCAAACCACAGCGACGGACGGGGCGGTGGATTTGGTGACGACAGCGGATTGGGAGCAACTGCGGCCGGTGATCGACGAAGTGCTGCACGTGCTCGATGCGCGTGACCGCGAGGCGGTGCTGCTGCGGTTTTTTGAGGGGCGACCGTTGGCGGAGGTCGGGGCGAAACTTGCGATGAGTGAAGACACGGCGCGGAAGCGCGTGGCGCGGGCTTTGGACAAGTTGCAGGGGTTGCTCGCGCGGCGCGGGATCACTTCGACGACGGCGGCACTGGGCGTGGCGATGGCGGGGCAGGCGGGGGTGGCGGCGCCGGCGGGGTTGGCGGTGAGTGTGACGAGCGGGGCGATGCTCGGAGCGGGGGCGGCGGGTGGAGTCGGTTGGCTCGCGATATTTATGGGCACTAATAAAATCCAGTTGGGGATCGCAGCCGTCTTTGTGGCGGTCGGGGTGACGGGCTACATCGTGCAGGCGGAAACGCAGGACGGTCTGCGGCGTGAAATCGCAGCGTTGCATAGGCAACCGGCGGCGCTAGCGGAGCTGCGTGGGGAGAATCGGCGGCTCGCGGCGACGGCCGCGGAGGTCGAGATGCTGCGGCGCGACGATATTGAATTTCGACGGCTCGCGCAGGGTGTCGAGGACGCGAAGAAGGCCGTCGAGGACAATGCGAAACGGGCGCGTCAAAAGGCGGCTGAGGAGGACGTCAGGCTCGGCATTGAGAAATTGAACCGGGATGGGAACCTGCTTGTTGACGAGTATAAGGCGCTCAACGACCGGACCAAAGATACGTCGCTCACCGCCGGGGCAAGGGCGGCATTGTGGATCGAAGTCGGGCGGAAATTGGAAGAAATCAAAGCAAAGAAACGGGAGATTCAGGAGCTGTCGGCGCGCGCAGGGAGCGGCAATGCGGCGGCGCCGACGGGGGGGACGCTGAAATTGGCGGCGCCGGTTACAGGTGGAGCCGATGGCAAGAGTGCGCCACCGCGATGAACGGCGGCAAACGACGCGGGAGAGCCGGAAAATGAAATGCGGGAGCTGGTTCGGATTTGTTCTGCTGATCGGCGTTCTCGTGCTGTTGGCAGGCGTCGGGCTTTTCTGGCAATCGCAGGAAACGGTGCGGCTGAGGGCCGAGTTGGAGGGGGCGCGTTTTGCAACGAGGGAACTGGAGCAGGCGCGGGCAGAGAACCAACGGCTGCGGGCGAAACCGGTTTCCGAGGCGGAGTTGGCGGCACTGCGGGCGGACCATGCGGCGCTGCCGCGGTTGCGGGCGGAGTTGGAGGCGTTGAATCGCGGGGCCTCGGCCGTGGGGCCGTAGGGGCAGAGGGAACTTAGATCTAACGGCGATTGAAACGCGGAAAGCGCAACGTGGCGGTGCGGGAACCCTGCGCGGAGCGGATAGCCACGAAAAACGCAAAGAGTCACAAAAAATGAATTCATGCGCGGACCCAAGGGCTCTGCGTTTTAATGCCGGCGGCGCGTTTTTAATTATTTTGTCCGGTTCTGCTTTCGGTGCCTGCTATCAGAGCAAAGACGCTATGATTGAAGACGCTGAATTGTTGAGACGCTACGCCGAGGATCGCTCGGAGTCGGCGTTTGCGGAGTTGGTGCGGCGACGGGTGGATCTCGTTTATTCGGTGGCGCGGCGGCAGTGCGGCGGTGATGCGCATCTGGCGGAGGAGGTGACGCAGCGGGTGTTTGCCGATCTGGCGCGGAAGGCGAAGACGCTCGCAGGGCGGACGGTAATCAGCGGATGGCTTTACCGGAGCGCGCAGTTTGCGGCGAGCGATACGGTGCGGGCGGAGCGACGCCGACGGGCGCGGGAACAGGAGGATTTTCTTATGAAGGAAACGACGACGGGGCTGAGCGGCGGGCGGGTTGGAGAAGAGCAGGTGGAAGGAGAGACGCTCCGTCCGATGCTGGATGCGGCGCTGGGCGAGTTGAGCGAAGCCGACCGGGATGCGGTGGCGTTGCGATTTCTGGAGGAGCGGCCGTGGGCAGAAGTGGCGGGGGTGCTCGGGCTGAAGGAGGACGCGGCGCGGAAGCGCGTGGCGCGGGCGTTGGACGCGTTGCAGGGACTTCTGGCGCGGCGCGGGATCACTTCGACGGCGGCGGCGCTGGGCGGAGTTCTCGGCGGGCAGGCGGGGGTGGCGGCGCCGGCGGGGTTGGCGGTGAGTGTGACGAGCGGGGCGGTGCTCGGAGCGGGGGCGGCGGGTGGAGTCGGGGCGCTCGGAGTTTCGAATTTTATGAGCTTATCAAAAATAGCGGTCGGGGTGGTGGGGGTCATCGCCGTCTTGAGTGTCGTGACGGTGATTTATGAAATCAGGAGCCGTGACGCCTCGCTGGCGGCGACAGCCCAGCAACAGGACGCACTGCGGATGCAGATGCGCCGGCTCGAGCGGCGAATGCTGGCATCGGAGGCGCGAGCGGAAGGAGCGGAGAATGACAATGCGATCCTGCTCAGAGCCACGGAAGCCGTGCTATCCGGTAGCCTGGGAGGGAATTCAGGGGCCGGCAATGGGCCGCTGAATCATTCGACCGTGCAGGCACGATATAGCCGGGCTTTGGACCTCGCGCGAAAGAGCGAGGGGGCAGCGGCGCTCAAAGAATATCTGTGGTGTTTCGACGATGGGATGACGCGAGTCTCTACTTTCAGGGTGGCTCGCAGAGGTGCGCTTTTGGATGCGATGGCAAAGTTGGGCCAAGTGTATCCCGAGGCGTTGGCGGCCATGCGGGAGCGGCGGGATTCGGCGGAGCGCTCGGCCGTTGGAAGCACGTGGGATTTAGATTCTGCCTTGGATTTCGCGGCGCTCAACAGGGCGCTGGGAGACGATGGCCGAACACTGGCGCTCTACGACGGATTGCCGGCGGACGACCCGCGGCGGAATGCGCTGAGCGGGCCGGCGTTTGAGCCGTTGATGACGGCGCGACGCTATGGTGACGCGGTGGCGGCGAAACCTTACAAGCAGATGGAGACACAATTTGACCGCATCACGAAGGCGAGTTCTCCCGAGGGAATTTCGAACCGGGAGGAGGTTATGAAATCGAACCGTGATTATGCAGTGAACATGACGGCGAATAGTATCGAGGTGCTGGCGGGAGCAGGGGATTTGGAG
>JANXLP010000475.1 GCA_025355125.1 Opitutaceae bacterium
TGTCAGGCTCGAAGCCATACGGCGTGATGGTGGAGATGGAGACCTCGGTGGCGGGGGCCTCGGGTTCGCCGTGGTAGAAAGCGCGGACGCCGGCGAAGGTGGGGATGGAGCCGCGCGAGGGAGCGGTGCGGGCGGGGGCGCGGGCGGTGAGGCCGGAGAAGGTGGTGACGACTTGTTTCTCGAGGGCGGCGACGTCGAAATCGCCGACGGCGATGACGGTGATCAGTTCGGGGCGATACCAGCTGTTGTAAAAATCGGTGAAGCGCTCGCGCGGGGCTTTTTCGATGATCTCGGTGAGGCCGATGGGGAGGCGCTTGGGGAGGAGGGTGTCGGCGAGGACGAATTCAAACTGGGCGACGAGGGTGCGGAAGCCGACGGAGTCGCGGGTGCGTTTCTCGCTGAGGATGATGCCGCGCTCTTTGTCGATCTCGGCGGACTGGAGGAGGAGGCCGCTGGCGTAGTCGGAAAACACGCGCAGGCCCTCATTGAGGGTGGTGGCGTCGGTCTTGGGGAGCTCGAGCATGTAAACGGTCTGGTCGAAAGAGGTGAAGGCGTTGGTGTCGCCGCCGAAGCTCATGCCCATGCGTTGGAAAAATTCGACGAGGGTGCCGGGGGCGTAGTGGGTGCTGCCGTTGAAGGCCATGTGCTCGAGGAAGTGGGCGACGCCGCGCTGGTCTTCAGTTTCTTGGAAAGAGCCGGCGCCGACGTGGAGGCGGAGGGAGGCGCGGCCCTTGGGCTCATTGTTGTGAAGGAGAACGTAGCGGAGGCCGTTGGGCAGAGTGCCGTAGCGGACGGCGGGGTCGGGGGTGAGGTCGCTGGCGGCTTGGGCGAAGGCGGGGACGGCGGCTGCGGTCGGGGATGATTTCGGGGTGGAGTCGGCGGCGCGGAGCGAGGCGAAGAGAACGGTGGCGGTGAGGAGACTGCGGGCGACGAGACGGGTGAGGCGCGAAGGGAGGAACGTGAGCATGGGACAGGCTGGAAATTTGGCGGAGCGGGAGAAAGGGCAAAGTGGGCGCAGCGTGAAATTAGGCCGAATGGCACAGGGTAGGCGGGGCGGCGGAGAGACGGGAAGGGAGGAACAGGGGAGAGGGGAGGGATACGAGGGGGGAGGAGGGTGTCTATTTTTACTTCGTGAATTCGAGAAGGTCGCCGGGCTGGCATTTGAGTTCGCGGCAGAGAGCTTCGAGGGTGCTGAAGCGGACGGCCTTGGCCTTGTTGGTTTTTAAGATCGAGAGGTTGGCCAGCGTGATGTCCACGCGCGCGGCGAGGTCGGTCAGCGAGATGCCGCGGTCGGCCATGACTTGGTCGAGGTTGAGTCGGATGGGCATGGCTTAGACGGTGAGGTCGTTTTCTTTCTTGAGTGCGAGGCCTTGGCGGAAGGCTTCGGCGAGGAGCAGGACGAGGAGGCCGGTGATGAGGGTGTCGAAGGGCAATTCGATCATGGGAGCGGCCTCCTCGCTAAGGGTGGCGTTGATCCCGGTGATGATCGCGTGCTCCGCGAGATAGCCGCCCAGCCGGTGGGTGGACCAAATTTGTAAGGCGCCGCCAGTCAGACTCCCGCTTATAAGGATAACGCCCAGATTTCGAATCGAGCGGAGATTAGCTTCGCTGAAAACTTCGCCTTGCTCAGCACGGGCGCAGAGATTTCGGAGCAACCCCAGAATCAGGTAAGCGAGGACAAGTTGGAATATAAAGTGGGGCAGCAGGGTCTCGCGGATGGCTGCGGCCAGCCTGCGGTCGGTGCTGTTCGGATTGAGGACGATGTAGCCGGTAAGGCGGGTAAGCCGGATGTCTTCCGCGCTCGAG
>JANXLP010000502.1 GCA_025355125.1 Opitutaceae bacterium
AAGCTCCGCTCACGGTCACGGCGGACAATAAAAACCGCGCTTACGGCGCGGCCGATCCGGCGTTCACCGCGACGATCACGGGCTTTGTTAACGGCGATGTCGTAGGGACAGTTGTCACCGGCGCGGCGGTGTTTACCACCACGGCCATTTCGACGAGCACGGTCGGCGGTTATCCCATCACGCCCGCCCTCGGCACGCTCACCGCGACGAACTACGCCTTCACGACGTTTACGCCCGGCACGCTCACGGTCGGACAGACGAGCCAGACGATCACGTTCAGTGTGCTCGCGGGCAAAACCTACCTCGACGCCGCCTTCACCGTGAGTGCCACTGCGAGCAGCGCGCTCACGCCCTCCTTCAGTATCGCGAGCGGTCCCGCGACGATCAGCGGCAGCACCGTGACGATCACCGGCGCGGGCACGGTCATCGTCCGCGCGAGCCAAGCCGGCGATGCTAACTACACGGCCGCGACACCCGTGGACCAGAGCTTCGCCGTGGCGAAGAAGACTCTGACGGTGACGGCAGACCCGAAGAGCCGTGCCTACGGCGCGGCCAATCCGACCTTCACTGCGACGATCACGGGTTTTGTGAACAGTGAGACCGTCGCGGTCCTCAGCGGGAGCCCGGCCCTGAACACGACCGCGACGCCGACGAGCGTTGTGGGCGATTACACCCTCACAGCGGCGCTCGGCACGTTGAGCGCAACGAACTATGATTTCGGTTTCACGACCGGCACGCTGACCGTCACGAAGGCGTCGCTCACCGTGACCGCCGATGCGAAGAACCGCGCCTACGGTGCGACCGATCCGGCGTTCACCGCGACGATCACGGGCTTTGTTAATAGCGAAACGGCGAGCGTGGTCAGCGGCGGAGCGGCGTTTTCGACCACGGCCATCTCAACGAGCACGGTGGGCGGCTATCCCATCACGCCCACGCTCAGCACGCTCAGCGCGACGAACTACGCCTTCACGACGTTCACGCCCGGCACGCTCACGATCGGCCAGACCAGCCAGACGCTCACGTTCGGTGCGCTCACTGGAAAAACCTACGGCGACGCGGCGTTCACTGTGAGCGCGACGGCGAGCAGCACGCTCACGCCGACCTACAGCATCGCGAGCGGCCCGGCGACGATCCGCGGCAACACCGTCACGATCACCGGCGCGGGCACGGTCATCGTCCGCGCGAGCCAAGCCGGCGACGCTAACTACACGGCCGCGACACCAGTGGACCAGAGCTTCGCCGTGGCGAAGGCAAACCAGACGATCACATTCGGCGCACTGGCGGGCAAAACCTACGGCGACGCGGCCTTCAGCGTGAGTGCAACGGCGAGCAGCACGCTCGCACCCGCCTACAGCGTCGTGAGCGGACCGGCGACGATGAGCGGCAGCACCGTGACGATTACCGGCGCGGGCACGGTCGTCGTGCGCGCGGCGCAGGCCGGCGACGCCAACACCAACGCAGCCACGCCGGCTGATCAGAGTTTCACCGTGGCAAAGAAGACGCTCACGGTGACCGCCGAGGCGAAGAGCCGCCCGTATGGCGCGAGCAACCCAGCGTTCACGGCGACCCTCACCGGCTTCGTCACCGGCGAGACCAGCACGGTGGTTTCAGGCGCAGCATCGCTGAGCACAACCGCGACGACGATAAGCGCCGTGGCCACCTATCCGATCACCGCGGCCCTCGGCGCGTTGAGCGCGACGAACTATGACTTCGGTTTCACGGCTGGCACCCTCACCGTCACAAAAGCGCCGCTGACGGTGACGGCCGACGCGAAGACGCGCGGCTACGGCGACGCCAATCCGACCCTCACCGCGACGCTCACCGGCTTCGTCAACAGCGAGACCGGCTCTGTCATCAGCGGCACGCCTGCGCTCACCATGGGCGCGACGGCGACCAGCAGCGCCGCCAGCTACGCCATCACGACGGCGCTCGGTTCGCTCAACGCGGCCAACTACACCTTCACCTTCGTCAACGGCGCACTGACCGTCACGAAGGCCGCGCTCACGATCACCGCTGACAACCAGACGCGCCTCTACGGCGCCGCGAACTCCGCGTTCACCGCCAGTTACGCCGGCTTTAAAAACAGCGAGACGAGCGCCCTCCTCACCGGCGCGCCCGCACTCGCCACCGCCGCGACGGTCGCGAGCGGCGTCGCCAGTTATCCGATCACCGCCGCCGTCGGCACGCTGACTTCGGCCAACTACAGCTTCGCTTTTTCCGACGGCGCACTCGCCGTCACGAAAGCTCCGTTGACCGTCACCGCCGACAACGCGACCCGCGCCTACGGTTTGGCCAATCCCGCATTCACCGCGACGCTCACCGGCTTCGTCAACGGCGACACCGCCGCTGCCACCACCGGCGCCGCGACGTTCACGACGACCGCGACGCTCACGAGCGCGGCGGGCACTTACCCGATCACGTCGGCAGTCGGCACGCTCACCGCGAGCAACTACGCCTTCACGACGTTCACGCCCGGCGTCTTCACCGTGGGCCAGGCCAGCCAGACGCTCACCTTCGCCGCCCTCACCAATAAAACCTACGGCGACGCCGCGTTCACTCTGACCGCCACCGCGACGAGCGGCCTCGCGCCGACGTTCAGCATCGTCAGCGGCTCCGCGACGCTCACGAATAACACCGTGACACTGACCGCCGCCGGCACCGTCGTCGTCCGTGCCGCGCAGGCCGGCGACGCGAGCAATTCTGCCGCTGCCTCCGTGGACCAGAGCTTCACCGTCGCACCGGTCGCACTCACCGTCACCGCCGCGAACCAGACGCGCACCTACGGCGCCGCCAATCCCGCGCTCACCGTGAGCACCACCGGCTTCGTCAACGGCGACACCGCCGCCGCGCTCACCACCGCACCGATTGCGACGACGACCGCGACCACCGCCAGCAACGTCGGCACGTATCCGATCACCGTGAGCGGCGGCGTTTCACCGAGCTACACGTTCACCCCGGTCGCCGGCACGCTCACCGTCACCACCGGCAGCGCCACGGTCGCTTTGAGCCACCTCGCCGCCACCTACGACGGCACCACCAAGTCAGCCTCGGCCACCACCACGCCCGCTGGCCTCGCGGTCAGCCTCACTTACAACGGCGGCACGACCGCGCCCACCGATGCGGGCAGCTACGCCGTCGTCGGCACGATCAACAACGCAAACGTAACCGGCAGTGCCAGCGGCACGCTCATGATCGGAAAAGCCGCGCAGTCGGTAACTTTCGGCGCGCTTCCCGCCACCGTAAACGTCGGCGCGCCCGTCGCGCTCAACGCCACCGCGAGCTCCGGTCTGCCGGTCGCGTTCTCGGTCGTGAGCGGCAACGCTTCTCTTTCTGGCGCGACGCTCACGCTCAACGACACCTCGCCCGTCGTCGTCCGCGCCACGCAGGCCGGCGACGCCAACCGCAACGTCGCCAGCGCCGACGTCTCCCTCGGCGCCGCGCTGCAAAACCAGACGATCACCTTCGCCGCCCTCAGCGCCGCGACCACCGCCAGCGGCCCGATCATTCTCACCGCCAGCGCGAGCTCCGGTCTGCCCGTGACCTTCGCGCTTGTGAGCGGCCCCGCCACGCTGAGCGGCAGCACGCTCACGCTGGCCGGCACCGCCGGCACGGTTGTCGTGCGCGCCACGCGGGTCGGCAGCGCGGCGTTCTCCCCCGCGCCCGCCGTCGAACGCGCGTTCACCGTCACCAACGCCACGGCCGCGCCGATCATCGTCCAAGCTCCCGCCAGCCGCGCGCTCAACGTCGGCCAAAGCACCACGCTCACCGTCGTCGCCCTCGGCGATGGCGCGCTGACTTATCAATGGCTCAAAGATGACGCGATGATCGCCAACGCCACCGCGACGACGCTTGCGCTGGGCAACGTCACCCCCGCCAGCGCCGGCACCTATCGCGTCGATGTCACCAACGCCGGCGGCACCACGCGCTCCGCCGCCGCCGCGATCACCGTAAGCGATGCGGCGACCGTCCCCGTCATCACCGCGCAGCCCGCGCCGCAGACCGCGCAGGTCGGCGGCAGTGCGACCTTCACGGTCGTCGCCACCGGCAACCCCGCGCCGACCTATCAGTGGCGCAAAAACGGCGCCGACATTCCCGGCGCCACCACCGCGACCTTCACGTTGTCCAATGTGCAAAACATCGATGCCGCCGGCTACGATGCCCTCGTCAGCAACGTCGCCGGCAGCGTAACCAGTTCATTTGTGCCGCTCACCGTGAACGCCGTGGCCTCCGCTCCCGTGATCACGCGCCAGCCTGGCAATGACACCGCGCTCGTGGGCGAGACCGTGGTGATCTCCGTCGCCGCCAGCGGCGCGCCCGCCCCCACGTATCAGTGGTTGAAAGACGGCGCCGCCCTCACCGGCGCGACCGCGGCCACGCTCACGCTCCCGGGCGTGACCAAGGCGCAGGCCGGCGGCTACGCGGTCGTCGTGAGCAACTCCGTCGGCAGCGTGACCTCGCGCACGGCGGCGCTCAGGGTGCTGAGCCACAGTTATGCCGGCACGTATTTTGGGACGTTGAGCGGCGGCGGCACGTTCGCCCTCTACATCCGCGACGATAATACGGGCGTCTTCCTCGGCTTCACCGCCGGCGCGACCACGGCCTATGCCAGCCGCGATCTGAGCGTGGACGACGAAGGCCGCTTCACGTTCACCTCTTCTGCGACGACCACGACCGCCGCCTCCGCGCCGCCGATCACGGGCGCGCGCTTCTTCCTGAGCCTCGCGGGCGAACCGTCGATCCTCGCGGTTTCGGAACTCGTCTTCACCGGCACGATCAGTCTCAACGGCAACCTCAGCGGCTCGGCCGGCGGTATCACGCTCGGTGCTACGAAGTCCGTCGCAGGCGCCACGAAATCCGTCGCCGGTTTTTATGCGGCGTCGGCCAGCGGCTCGTCTTCGCAGACGCTCACCATCGTGAGTCCTTCCGGCCAGGCCCTGGTCCTGGTGCAGACCGCGACCGGCGTCGATGCGGGCTTGGGCAGTGTGAGCGCGACGGGCGCCATCGCCGTCACGACCGCGTCCGGCCAGACCGTGATCGCGAGCGTTTCTTCCACGACCGAGTCGGTCAGCAGCACTGTCACCGACAAGCAGGGCGTCGCGACCACCTTCACCGGCACGGCCGACGGCGCGGCTTCGCTCGGTGCGCAACGGCTCGGCAATCTCTCCAGTCGCGCGCGCGTCGGCACCGGCGAACAGGTCGCCATCGCGGGCTTCGTCATCAGCGGCGAAGAATCGAAAGCCGTGCTCATCCGCGCCGTCGGCCCGGCGCTCACCGCGTTCGGGGTGCAAGGCGCGCTCGCGGCGCCCAAGCTCGAACTCTACCGCGCCGGCACGGTGATCGCGACCAACACGGGTTGGACCCGCGCCACCAACGCCGCCGAGATCAGCGTCGCCGCCACGCGTGCCGGGGCGTTCTCGCTCGCGAGTGATAGCGTGGATTCCGCCGTCCTCGTGACGCTCGCGCCGGGCGCTTATTCTGCGGTCGTGAGTTCGGCGGGCGGCGGTGTGGGCGTGGCGATGGTGGAGGTGTATGATTTGTCGGGCCCGGCTGCGGGCCAAAAATTGATCAACCTCTCCACGCGCGCCTTTGCCGGCCTCGCGAGCGACACGCTCATCGCGGGCGTCGTCGTCAACGGCACCGCCCCGAAGCGCGTGCTCATCCGCGCCGCCGGTCCGGCGCTCACGGCGTTTGGTATTTCCGGCGCCCTCGGCCGGCCGAAGCTGGAGCTTTTCTCCGGCTCCACGGTGATCGCCCAGAACACCGGTTGGTCCACGTCGGCCGATGCCACCGGCATCGCGCAAGCCGCCACGCAAGTCGGCGCGTTTGCCTTCGCGGCGGGCGCGGGGGATTCCGCGCTCTTGGTCAATCTCGCCCCCGGCGCCTACACCGCCCAGGTCTCCGGCCTCGCCGGCGCCACCGGCGTCGCCCTCATCGAAATCTACGAGGTGCCGTAAGCGGCGATATCGGGCTTCGGGGCGTAGCGGCGGGCAGGGACGCCCGCCGCTACGGCCATGGCGACTTGCGGCGGGAATAAATGTGCGCACGGTAGGTTCTCTCTCCCATGAACCGCCCCACTTGGCTGGCCCTGTTATCCGCACTCTTTATTTCCATCGCGCCCATGACCCACGCTGCCGCTCCTGCCTCAAAAATTGAATCCATCGTGCTCGGCGGCGGTTGCTTCTGGTGCACCGACGCGACCTATAAACTTCTCCCCGGCGTGAAAGCCGTCACCTGCGGATACTCGGGTGGCAAGGAGCCGAACCCGACTTATGAGGACATCTGCAACCACACGACTGGCCACGCCGAGGTGGTGAAAATCGACTATGATGCCGCGGTGGTCAGCCTGACGGCGCTGATCGATTATTTCTGGCAGGTCCACAATCCCACCCAGGTGGGCGGACAGGGTAACGACCACGGGCCGCAGTATCGCTCGATCATACTCTACGCGGATCTCGCGCAGAAGGTGGCGGCGCAGAATTCACTCCTCGAAGCGCAGAAAACGTTCCGCGATCCGATCACGACCGAGATCGTGCCGCTCGTGAAATTCTGGCCGGCGGAAAATTATCATCAGGACTATTTTACGAAGAATCCCAACGCGGGCTACTGCCAGTTCGTGATCGCGCCGAAAGTGCGGAAGCTGCAGGACCACGCGCCGGCGTTGCAGAAGAAATCTTGAGGGCGAGTTCTGCCGGCGCCTCCGCCGGGCAGCTTAGTTTTTGCCTGCCTTGATATCCATGGAGCGACCGTCGGGGCCGATTTTTATGGCGCGAAGGGTTGTTTCGTTGCCGGTCGATTCATCCATGTAGGGCCGTAGCAGCGCAGCGTCAGAGGTGAACTTGCCTTCGTGCACGGCGGCGTAGGCCAAGGCAGCCAATAACGGCCGCAATTCTTGAACAAATTTTCCCGCATCGAAGTGGTAAAGAAATGGACTGAGTTCAAAGAAATCGGCGGGCAGTCGGCCGGCGGCCTGGGTAAAGAGATCCACCCCCCGCTCCATCGTGCGCTTGAAGGTCTCATGGTCGCCGAAAGCTCGTTCTATGATCGGATCGAATTTTAAGGTTTCGACGGTCTCTGCCAAGTTGTCGCCCAATGCCCCGAAGGATTTCGAAAGTTCTGACGACGGCGCGGGATCGAAATACGCAGACTCCAAGCTGACGGATAGCAGAGGATCGTGCGGTTGGTTCGCAGATGTTTTTTCGACCATGATCTTTTCGTCGTCAGCCCCGGCTTTTCCGGTGCGCTTCATCTCGTAACGCGCGAGCATGCTTGGGTCGGCGGGAGGCTCGATGAAGGGCGCGAGTTGCATGAAGTCTGCGGGCAGTTCGCCGTGGGCCGTCGCGAGAAAACGACGGAGTGCGGCCTGTAGCGAGGGAGCGAATTTTTGTCGGGCTTTGGCGCGCAGATCCGCAAGGGCGGAGTAGATCGGATTGTGAAGATCGTGGCCGGACGCATAGGCGCGCATCCGTGTAAATAGCGGGCTCTCACCGGTAGCGCCGTGGGTGCCCTGCAGAAGCGCGTGGGCGACTTCGATCCAATCCTGCGGCGTGAGCAGGATGAGTTCAGGGATTTTTTCATTGGGGACTTCATCCAATAATTTTTTCAGCTCTTGGATGCAGGCACCGAGCCGCGAGGCCGGGCTGTTATCGTCGGTGGCTTGCCGGACGCGCAGAGCGGCCAGATCTTCCCGGGCGGCGACTTCGCTCTGCTCGGCTTCGGCGAGGAGCGATCGGGCCTCGCGCAGCTGTGTTTCCAGAGTGACGTCGGCGCGATGTTGGGCAGCGAGAGCGTTGCGCTGGGAGAGAAGAAGGGCGAGCGCGCCGCAATTGACCAGCACGCCGGTGACGATGAGGGTGAGGGCGAAGATTTTTTTAACCGGCGTCATGGGGATGGAGAACGGTGCGCGTCAGCGGGGAGTCAGAAATTTATTCAAGTCGGACGGCGAAAGTCCGGTCGGATATTTTTTGAGAAAAGCGGCGGACGTCAGCGGACCGAGTGGGTTTTGAAAATAGGGCAGCAGTTGTTCCGAGCTGGCCGGGGGTTGATCGGAGTGGGCGGACATGAATGTGCGCAGGGCTTTTTGCAGTTCGGGCCGGCTGACATTGGTGAAATCTTCCGTGCCCCGATTGTTGATAGAAATGAAGACGCGGGTATCGAATTCCTCATCCAAAGGCGCGCGTTCGGTGAGGAGCCAGTCGGAGAAGGGAACGCTCATGAGCTTTCCGTCGCGCAACATTTCGTAGCGGGCGAGCATCGCTGGGGTGATGGATGATTCCATGAACGGCGCGAGGGTGGTCACATCTGCGGGCAGGGCCCCATCGTGGGTCTCCACATACTGGACGAGTGCTTTTTTCAGCGGGCCGATCAATTTGGTTTTTGCCCTACCGCGGAGTCCCGCGAGGCTCTCGCGGGTTTTTTCATCGGTGGTGAAGTCGGAATATCGAGCTGCGTCGAACTAGTCTTTTTCGCTCAGCAAACTCATCTCCGGAATGGCCGCGGAGGGATGTTGGGCGACGAGGGTTTTGAGTTTTTCCAAACGCGCGAACCACGCGGCGATCTCCGCGGCCATCGCGGGTTCGGCACCGGGCGTGGTCAGGCTGGGCCGGGCGAGTTCTGTTTGCAGCGCGAGAGCGCGGCGGCGGGTTGCCTGCGTGGCGTGCTGCAAGTCGGCGAGCTCCTGAGACGAGCGGTTGAAGTGAGCTTGAGCCGCGATGAGTGCGGCCCGCTGACGCTGGGTCGTGACGGTCTGGTAAATGATGCCGCCGGCGAGCGCGGCGGCAAAGAAGACGGCGAAAAATTTCTGCACCGGAGTCGTCACGAGGATGCGCGCGACGGCGGTTGCGGAGGAACTTAGCAGGGCGCTCGAGATCACGGTGGCCGAGGCAATCAGCGGGCCGAGCACGGCGGGTGCGCTCACGATGGCTTGGGCGGAAAGATCGGCGATAAGTCCGGCGGAAGTGAGCGTGACGCCGGCGCGGGCGAAGCGGGCGCGGAGTCGCTCCAAGGCGCGGCTGATGCGTTTCTGCGCGGCGTCGTCGGAAGTGCCGAGAGTTTCGCCGACTTCGCGCAGGCTTTTGTTTTCGAAATAACGCAGCAGCAGCGCGCAGCGGTCGGGTTCATCGAGCGTCTGCAGCGCCTCGTCGAGCAACGGCTCGATGCGCGTCCAGTCGGCAGAGGGAGTTTTCATGGCGGCGATTTCCGAGGCGGCCTGTTCGCGGGAGTGGCGGCGGGATTCCCGGCGAATCGCGTCGATGGCGGTGCGGCGGGTGACGAGATGAAGCCACGCCACCAACGGCGTGCCCGGGTGAATGCGAGCGGCGTCGCGGGAGAGATCCAGAAAGACTGATTGAGTCACCTCCTCGGCGAGCTGCGCGGGATGCACTTGGCGGCGCGCGGCAGAGTAAACGAGATCGAGATGCCGGGCCACGAGCTCGGCGAAAGCGGTTTGCGAGCCGTCGTGGACGTAGCGTTGAAGCAAATCGTGGTCGCTCATGTTTTACCTGTTATCGCTGTGGTCCGGGAAATCCGACTGGGAAATTTTAGAGGGAGGATACTTGCGGAAAACTTCTCCGTTATTCGTCGCAGACCCATTGACAGGGTAAAAGTCAGTTTCACCGTCGAGGCGTGTTCATTCAGCGCGCGTTTTTGGCGGTTGGGCTCTGGGTCGCAGTGGCGACTCCAGACACGTTATCGGCAAAAGGGAGTGCTTCGCCGCAAATCGTGGTGCCGCCGGCGTTGGTGACGGTGCATACGATCAAGGCCGAGGACCTGTTGATCGCGGCGCAGAAGCTGTTGCCGAAGGGCGCGTTTCTCGGGCCGCTGCTCGATGATAACTATGCGGTGATCAGCTACGACTGGCTGGCGCAGAAATTTCTGCCGGCATATCGCGTCGCGGTCGAGACGGTGCAGGACATGGCCTCGCGTGAGGCGGAGGGCGCGGATTGCGACAACTACGGGATGTTTCTACGACAGATGGTGGGCCTCGCGGGCATCGTGGGGCGGTCGGCGGAGCCGGCGGCGGCGCAGGTGGTGGTGTTCCAGGCGAAGGCATTTTCGGGAGTGCCCAACACGCGCGAGCGTCATGCGGTGGGGCTGTTTTTGACGGATCGCGGCTGGATGGTGCTGGAGCCGCAGAAGGCCGTGGAGCTCGTGCCCTTTGACCGCTACGCGAACCGCCGGAGCATCCAATACATCACGTTTCACTGAACCGCAGGCGCGGCGAAAAATCCATTTTCCTATGAACAAAAACAAACTGATCGCACTCGTGGCGTTGATCGCCATCCCCGCGGCCTGGGCCGCTGATGAACCCGCCAAGCTCGAAAAAATCATGGTCACCGGATCGCTTGCGGAACCGGTCGCCGCGCCGGAGAAGTTGGAGAAAATCATGGTGACGGGTTCGCTGGCGGAGCCCGCAGCCGAACCGCAAAAACTGGAGAAGATCATGGTCACCGGCTCACTGGCCGAGCCAACGGCTGAGCCCGCGAAACTCAAAAAGATCATGGTCACGGGTTCGCTCGCCGATCCGGTGGATGCACCGGCAAAGCTGGAGAAGATCATGGTGACCGGTTCGCTCGCGCCGCGTTCAACGCAGAAGCACTGAGCGGATCGACCCGTGTTTCAGCGTGGGGACGTCCGTGGTGGGCGTCCCATTTTTTTGAATCGATGCCGGTAGTGTGCGGTATGAGCGGCACCAACGACGTGCGCTTTGGGACTGGGCACAAAAAAGCCCGATGGGTTCATCGGGCTTTGCTGGGTGGCGGAGGAGCGAATCAGTTCGCGGTGAATTGCGAGCTGGCGGCGGCGCTCTCGGCTTCGGCTGGCGTGGCGGGGGCGTTCTCATCGGTGGCGCGGGAGAGGGCGCGGCGTTTCTTGATGATGGCATCGGCCTTGGCGTCGCACCAGCGGATGACGGCGTAGGGACGGGGGCTCTTGAATTCGGAGGGATGCCACTCGGAGCCGTGGGTGAAAAGTGTCTTGGGCAAAATGAAGGTGCCGAAGACCCAGTCGAACACGGGGAGGGTGAAGAAGCCGGAGATGCCCTCGTTGCAATCGATCACGGCGTGGTGGCGGAGGTGGAAGCTATAGACTTTGCGCCAGAGCCAGCCGAAATTCTTGCTCTCGATGAGCGGGGACCAGCGCTCGAAAGACCAGTGCTCGATGGCGTGGAAGATTTCGTAGAGGGCGAGGGCGAAGGCGAGGGCGGCGAAGCCGGCGAAGAACCACGGCCAAGTGGGCATCAGGAATTGCAGGAGCGCGAGGAAGGGGGTGACGGCGGCGGCAAACGCCACGAGCGTATACCACGGGAAAAACGACGCCTCGCCCTGCTCGGGCGTGGTGACGGGATAAATATTTTCAACAAACGGCACGGTGTGGCCGCCCTTGGTGGTGCGCCGGCCGATGCGGGTGAGCGAGTGGTGCAGCGTGTGTTGCTTGTAGAAGCGACTGAGGAAAGGGACGACCGGCTTGTGGAGAATGTAGCGGTGGAAACCGTATTCGAAGAAGCACGTGACGAGATGGATCGCGAGGAACGCGACGATGAAGGGAACGACGGGCATCGCGATCTGCGCCTGCCAGACGGAGGCGGGAGCGAGGAGCCAGACGAGCCCGATCAGCCCAGCGAGGGAGGCGGCGACGGTGAACAGGAAGAGTGGAAGGGAGAATTTCTCTTCGACTACGGCGGAGGGACTCGGGGAGTGGGCCATGTAAGGCGAAATCTATCCGGAGATTTCTGTCATATGGCAATCGCCGATGCGGTTTTTTACCCCCGGGGGCGGAGATCGCTAACTGGCCGGATCGGACGGAGCGGATGTGCAGGAGTGCGGCAATAATCCCGGTAACGGCCGAGCCGCTTTACTTTAAGGGCGGAGTTGAGCTGGTTGGGTGGATGCAAAGTGAGCCGAAACGTGAAGTGATTTGCGCGGATGCGATTCCTTGGATGCGGGAACGCGGGCGGATCGAGGGCGCGTGTGCGGTGACCTCGTTGCCGGACGTGTCGGAGGTAGGGCTGGCGATGCCGGTGTGGCGGGCGTGGTTTTTGGAGGCGGTGAAACTCGTGGTGAATGCGGTGCCGGATGGGAGCGCGGCGATTTTCTTCCAGAGCGATATCAAGCGGGACGGCGTGTGGATTGATAAGGGCGCGCTGGTGATGCGCGCGGCGGAGGATGCGGGTGCGCACGTGCTGTTTCACAAGATCGTATGTCGGCGACCACCGGGGATGCTCACGAACGGCCGGCCGGGGTTCACGCATCTGATCGCAGTGTCGCGGGTGATGAAGTGTCCGGATATCCTGCCGATCCCGGATGTAATCGTGGATGCGGGGCCGCAGAAATGGGTGCGCGCGATGGGCGTGCGCGCGGCGGCGCACGCGGTGCGGTTTGCGAGGGATTTCGTGGGGCCGGCGCTGGGGCGGGCGCCGGTGATCGTCGATCCGTTTTGCGGCGTGGGCACGGTGCTCGCGGTGGCGAACACGCTCGGGCTGGATGCGCTCGGCGTGGAGAAAGCGCGGAAGCGGGCGGAGGAGGCACGTGAGTTGCGGGTGCGGCCGGACGAGGTTTGAGGGATGTGTAGTTAGGTCCACGAATGCACGGGCGACACGGGGAAATTGGAGATTGGGAGGAGGGGAATTCGGAAGCCGAGAAGCTGCGAAACGAGCGGGAGTCTTGATTTTCGGGTTTCAGAATTAAATTCGGATTCCGGCTGAAGCCGGGACTACGAACGCTGAGCAGGGCGCACAGACGGTGCGGCGACGGCGCGGCCGGTGCTGGACTTCGTGCGGTTTTGGCGGACGGTAGCGGCATGGCAGATCTACCTTCCAAGGACACGGCCGAGGGCGGCTTTCAGGTGAAGACGTTTTTTGTGCGCAGCCGCAACGCGCTCTACGTGCGGGTCGATATGAGTGAACTCTACGTGGACTACTATCTGCACCTCTCGGCGAACGGGGTGAAGCCGGCGCCGGAGCATGACGCGCTTTTCAAGCGGGCGCTCGCGGGGTTCGTGTTGCACAGCGTGTCGCGGCCGTGGAACGAGCTGACGGCGTGGACGATGAATTTCCAGGAGCCGCGCGTGAACCTGTTTCTCACGGGTGATAACGAAACCGGTGGCGTGGCGGGGCGGGTGTTTGCGGAGAACGTGCGCGAGCTGCCGGAGAATCTTTTTTATGCCGACGTGGTGCGCGGCAAGGAGCCAAAACGGCGGAGCACGATTAATTTCACCGGACCGGACCCGCTGGTGGCGGTGGAGAAATTTTATGACCAGAGCGAGCAGCGGCTGGGGCGTTTCTTCCAGACGGGCGAGGAGGAGTTCGCGTTTGTGATCGAGCATCCCGACTGCGATCACGCGTGGCTGCGGGCGCTCACGGTGGAGCAGGTGAAGACCATCGAGACGACGGAGACGCTGAGCCTGCTGGAGAGCCGGGTGGTGAAGTGGCAGTGCGGTTGTAATCAAAACCGGATCATGGGCGTGCTCTCGCCGGCGATGCGGAGCGATCCGGCGGATCTTTTTGGCAGCGAGGAAAAGATCGAGGTGCGGTGTCCGCGATGCGCGGCGCGCTACACGGTGACGCGCGAGGCGATGGAAGCATTTGTAGCGGAGAATCCGTGAGCGGCGGATAGCGCGGATGAACGAGGTTCTTCGGACTATCTGGAGCGGGATCACGGGGGCGGGCTGGCTCGACCAGCTCAACCTCGTGCTCGGGGTCGTGGGCGTGGCGCTGATGGTGCGGCGGATGCTGTGGGCGTTTCCGGTGGGTCTGCTCGCGGTGACGGTGCAGGGCGTGCTGTTTTATAAAGCGCGATTTTATGCGGATGGGACGCTGCAGATTTTGTTTTTCGTAGCGTTGGCGTGGGGTTGGTGGCACTGGCGGCGCGGTGACGGGCCGGAGTTGCCGGTGACGCGGCTGAGCGTGCGCGGGCGGTTGATCACGGTCGGGTTGGTGCTGATCGGCACGGTGGTGTGGGCGCTGGCGGCGAGGCGTTGGACCGATGCGCTGATGCCGTGGCGCGATGCGTTCATCGCGGCGTTGCAGGTGGCGGGGCAGGTCTTGCAGGCGCGGAAGCAGATCGAGAATTGGGCGCTGTTCACGGCGGCGAATCTTGTGGCGATCCCGGCGTATTTCAGCGCGGAGCTGGCCTACACGGCGTTTCTTTTCGCGATCTATCTGGTGTTGGGACTGCTGGGCTGGCGGGCGTGGTGGAAGGCCATGCAGGCGCAGAAAACGGCATGAGTGGCGTGAAGCGCATCGTGGTTTCCGGGACCGAGTCCACGGGGAAAACCTGGCTGGCGCAGCGGCTGGCGGCGCATTTTGGCGAGCCGTGGGCGGCGGAGCACGCGCGGGAATTTTGGGATGCGCACGGTGGGATCACGGCGACGGATCTGGATGGGTTGGATCGCGGGCAGGTGGCGAACGAGGAAGCCGCGGCGGCGCAGGCGCGGCGCGTGGTGTTTTTCGATACCGATCTCATCACCTGTGTGCTGTGGAACGATTTTTTGTTTCCCGGGAAATGTCCGGCGTGGGTGAGAGAGGAAGCGGACCGGCGGGCGAAAGGGAATGCGCTGTATCTGTTGTGCGATGCGGATGTGCCGTTTGTGGCGGACCCGCAGCGGTGTTTTCCCGAAGCGGCGGATCGCGAGCGGAGTCGGCGGCTGTGGTGCGAGGCGCTGGGGTCGCGGGGATTGCCGGTGGTGGAGATTCGGGGGGACTGGGCGGCGCGGGAGGCGGCGGCGATTGCGGCGGTGGAGCGGGTGTTGGGGGAAGTTGAGAGTTGAGGGTTGAACGTTGAGAGTTTGGGAGCGGGAGGGAGCGGGGTCTTTTGTTTTGACGTCATTTTTTTCCGGAGCAGGCGGTGACAAGCGGAGGGGAGGGAATGAAGGCGCTCCTTGATTTGAGGAAGAGGGAGGTTGGGGAAGTGATCGG
>JANXLP010000503.1 GCA_025355125.1 Opitutaceae bacterium
TATTGCCGGCCTTGCCCGAAAACACTTTAGCGGGCTTCCGCGGAATACCGTGCGCGCTGCTCCCCGCGCCGCTCCCCGCGCTTGCTTTCCACACGGGCCCGTATCATTCCGACGCCACCCCATGCCCCGCTTGGACCCCGAGACCACCCGCTGGATTGCGAGGAAGTCCAGCCCCACGAATCCGAACTACGCGCCTATCTCCGCGCGAAATTCTCCGTGCACCTCGATCATGACGGCCTCGGCCGGGCGGCCCACGCCCGGCTCCGCCAGGCCCGCAAGGAATCGGAACGCGATCCCACTCCCCGCGCCCATCCTCCGCGCGACCCCACCGCGCCATATTCAGCCCCTCGCCGCCGACACCTGCCTAACTTTCGGATGAACCGCCCCATCGCCTCATTCACCTCCTGACGCCCTGTCCCCCCATGCATTCATTTCGCCTTACGTCTTGGCTCTGCTCTCTCCTCTTGTGCGCCCTCTGCGCCGCCTGCCTCACCGCTGCCGAACCCGCGCCACGCTGGAACATTCTCTTCATCTTCGCCGATGACTGGGGCCGCTACGCCAACGCCTACGCCAAGATCGACGGAAAGCCGTCGCTCAACGACGTCATCCGCACCCCTCACATCGATCGCGTGGCCCGTGAGGGTATCGCCTTTCGCAACGCCTTCGTGAACGCGCCCTCGTGCACGCCCTGCCGCAGCTCCCTCCTCTCGGGCCGCTATTTTTTCAACACCGGTCGCGGCGCGATTCTCCAAGGGGCCGTCTGGGATGAGACGATCCCGACTTTCCCCCTCCTCCTGCGCGACGCCGGTTACCATATCGGAAAAAGCTACAAGGTGTGGAGCCCCGGCAATCCCGTCGACGCACCGTTTGGCGGACAACGCTACGCCTACCAAAAATCCGGCGTCGCTCCCAATAATTTTTCCGAAGTGGTTACCGCTCGGGTCGCCGGAGGCGCGACCATCGCCACCGCCCGCGACGAAGTTCTCGCGCAGGTGCGCGGCAATTTCGACGCTTTCCTCGCCGACCGTAAACCCGGCCAGCCCTGGCACTACTTTTTCGGCCCGACCAACACCCACCGCACGTGGATCAAAGGCTCCGGTCAGGCTCTCTGGAACATCGATCCAGATTCTCTCCGCGGAAAAATGCCTGCGTTTCTCCCCGATGTTCCCGCCGTCCGCGAAGACGTCGCCGACTACCTCGGCGAGTGCCAGGCCCTCGACGCCTACGTCGGCGTCCTCCGCGAACGGCTCGATGCCGCCGGCGAACTCGACCACACGCTCATCGTCATCAGCGGCGACCACGGCATGCCCGGAGTCCCCTCGGGAAAATGCAATCTCTACGATCACGGCACCGCGGTCGCCCTCCTCATGCGCGTGCCCGGCGGCCGCCCGGGCCGGGTCGTAGATGACTTCGTCCGCCTGCCCGATCTCGCCCCCACGTTCATGGAAATCGGCGGCCTAACCCCGCCCGCGGATCTCTACGGCCGCTCGCTCCTCGCCCTCCTCAAGTCCGATCGCGACGGCCAGATCGAGGCCGACCGCACCTGGGTCATCACCGGCCGCGAGCGCCACGTGGAGGACGCCCGCTCGGGCTACCTTCCCTATCCGATGCGCGCCCTGCGCACCCGCGATTTCATCTACATCCGCAACTTCGCCCCCGATCGTGCCCCCATGGGTGAAGCCAACCAAGCCCTCGATCCCGCCTCATTCGCCAGCGGCGCCCTCGCCCGGGATACTCGCATCGGCTTTGCCGATATGGATGCGAGCCCCACCAAAGAATGGATTGTCGCTCACCGCGCAGACCCCGAGGGGAAATTGTTTTTCGAACACGCCTTCGGCCCCCGCCCCGGCGAGGAACTCTACGATCTGCGCCAAGATCCCGACCAAATGCACAACGTCGCCGCCTTCCCGGCCTACGCCAAAACAAAGAATGAGCTCGCAGCTCTTCTGATGGAAAGACTCACCGCCGCCCACGATCCACGCGTGACGGGGGACGGCACGACCTTTGACAAGCCCCCGTTTAGCGGCCCGCTGCCGGCACAATCTGAGAACTCAAAGAAAAAAACTAAGGCTGAGAAAAAGGCCGGGCTCTAAACTTACTTCACCGGAAATCTCGTCCCGTTTTTCCCAGCTTATCCCGCCGGCCGCGCCGCTCTCCCGCCGTTCCGCCCCGCCTCAATCCGGACCACCCCATGCCCCCCTCGGACCCCGAGACCACCCGCTGGTTTACCGAAGAAGTCCAGCCTCACGAATCCGAGCTGCGCGCTTATCTTCGCGCGAAATTCTCCGCGCACCTCGACATCGACGACCTCGTGCAGGAGACCTACGCCCGCCTCCTCCAGGCCCGAGAACAAACCCCGCTCCGCTCCGCCAAGGCCTATCTTTTCACCACCGCGCGCAACGCCGCCTTCGATTATTTTCGCCGCCGCAAAATTATCGCCATCGACGGCATAGCAGAAATCGACCTCCTGCCCGTCTTTGATGATAGGCCCGGTATCTCCGAAGCCGCCTGTCATGATCAAGAACTTCAACTGCTCGCCGAGGCCATCCAAGCTCTCCCCGAACGCTGCCGCCGCGTGCTGACCCTCCGTAAACTTCACGGCCTCTCGCACCGCGAGATCGCGCAACAACTCGGCATCGCGGAAAACACCGTCAACGCCCAGATCGCCATCGGCGTGCTCCGCCTCCGCGACTACCTCCGCGCGCGCGGCCTCACGAAAGGCGGCCAACCGTGAGTTCCGCTTCTTCCTCGCCCATTCCCGATCCGACTCCCTCGCCCGAGGTGATCGAAGCCGCCGCCGCCGCCTGGCTCAGCCTGCGCGACCGTGGCATGAGCGCTTCGGAAACGGCCGAGTTCATGCGCTGGTTGCAACAAGACCCGCAGCACCCCGCCATCTTCACCGAACTCGACAGCGTCTGGAAAGATTTCGACCGCCTCGGCACGGTGCCAGCGCCCGCTCCGGAGCCCGCCGCCGCCGCACCCGATGCCGATCTGCTCGCTCCGCGCGTCCGCACCCGCAGCCACCGCCCTCTCGCCTGGAGTGCCGTCGGACTCGCCGCCGCCGCTGCCATCGTCCTGTTGACCGTCGTTCAAATCCGCACGCCGCGCCACACCGCCGAGACCGCCGTCGGCGCCTTCCAAAAATTCGATCTGCCCGACGGCTCCGTCGCCCAACTCAACACCGACTCCGCCATCGACACCGCCTTCACCGCCACCGAGCGCCGCGTCCGCATCGTGCGCGGTGAGGTTTTCTTCACGGTCACCAAAGATCCCGCGCGTCCCTTCATCGTCACCTCCGGGCCAGTCGCCGTCCGCGCCGTCGGCACCGCCTTCAACGTCCACCAGCGCGGCAACGCCGTCGAAGTCCTCGTCACCGAGGGCCGGGTCCGCGTGAACGACACCCGCCTCGGCCGCTCCCTCCTGCCCGCGTCCCCCACGGCCGCCGAGGCCCCTCTGCTCGTTGCCGGAGAGCGCGCATTCGTTGCCGAGCGCGCCCCGGGCTCCGCGCCCGAGCTCGCGACCGTGGCCAAAGTCGATCCATCCGCCATCCAACGCGCCCTCGCCTGGCAGGAACGCCGGCTCGAGTTCGACGCCGCACCCCTCGCAGAAGTCGTCGCGGAATTCAACCGCTACAACCGCCGCCAACTCGTCATCGCCAACGCCGCTTTGGCCGCCAAGCGCTTCAGCGGCACCTTTCGCGCCGACAGCTACGAACCTTTTGTCCGCCTGCTGGAGGACGACTTCGGGGTCACCGTCAGCCGCGGCCCTTCCGAGATCACGCTCCGCGCCACGCGATAACGTCCGTTCGCTCACGGTATGAGACCAAAGGTCCGTCGGATCCTGTTCGCCGCACGGGCGATCCAAACCGGCGTCGGTAGAATTCTAAAGATTCTTCTAGCAGTTTTTTCCGCGCCGACCGTCTGCCCCGATGCCCGGACCATTCCGGGCACCTACCCCGCAGACCCCATGCCCCGCCCTTTCACCCGCGCTCCGCGTTCGCGTCGACGCCTCCCGACCTGCGCTTCACTGGGCGCGCTCCTCGGGCTGGGCCTCGCAACCCCCGGGGCGCTTTCCGCCGCCGATTCGGCCAACCGCGCTTTCAACGTTCCTGCCGGCGATGCGATCGTCGCGCTCAAGCAATTTTCTGCCCAATCGGGCGAGCAGCTCCTTTACTCCTTCGACGATATTCACGGCGTGCAGACCCACGCCGTCAGCGGCGAGTTCACGGCCATCGCCGCCCTGAACCAGATGCTCGAGCGCACCAGCCTGCGGGCGCGGCAGGACGAAACGACGAAGGCGATTTCGATCATCGCCGTGACCAAATCCCGCGCTCCGGCGCCACCCGCCCAACGACCGCCGGCGGATTCCAACGACTCACCCGCCAAACCCAACACCACCCCGATGAAGACCCCCAGTATCCTTGCCGTCGCCGCCACCTGGCTCCTTGCCGGTGCCGTCGCCCCGGCCCAAACGGCCCCGACCCCCACCAAAGAAGACGCCGTCCAACTCTCCGCCTTCACCGTCAACACCGAGAAAGACCACGGCTACCTCGCCGGCGAGTCCCTTCTCGGCGGTCGCATGGCCACCGATCTTAGCAAATCCCCCGCAGATACCACCGTTCTCACGAAGGAGTTCTTGGACGACATCGGCGCGCTGAACTATATCGACGCGGGCGCCTTCCTCACCAACGCCGTCGTCGCCAATCCGCAGGACGCCGACTACGGTAACAACATCAGCTTCCGCGGCATCGCCGGCGGCTTCCCCGCCCGTAACTATTTCCGCAATCTCAACAACGTCGATTTCTTCGTCGTCGAACGCCTCGAGTCCGCGCGCGGCCCCAACGCCATTCTCTTCGGCGACGGCGTCGTCGGCGGCGTTATCAACACCAGCACCAAGCAGGCTAAGATCGGCCGCGACCGCAGCGCCTTCACCGTGCGCACCGACAGCGAGGGCTCCCTCCGCAGCACCGTCGATCTCAACCGCTCCCTCGGCAAAAACGCCGCCGTGCGCGTCAATCTCCTCGCCGCCAACGACCGCAACTGGGTTTCCACCTATCTCAACAACCGCCGCAGTGCCCAGATCGCCGGCACCTACCGGCCTTGGCAGCAGGGCGAATTTCGTCTCGAGGCAGAGACGGGGCGCATCAAAACCAACTACACCCAGGGCAGCTTCTCCGATGCCACCAGTCTCTGGGGCGGCGTCGGCTACAACGCCCTCGCCACTCCCACCGTCATCCCCGCCGGCGCCTTCCGCTTTAGCACCACCAACGACCGGATTACTTGGAGCGGCGGAAAAGTGGAGAATTTCCGCGGCTACGTCGGCACCAACGGCAGCGGCCTCGCCATCGAACCCACCAAGGCCGCGTTCGTCCCCAATTTCCCCTCCATCGCCCGCAACTTCAGCATCCAGCCCACCGATCTCACCACCACCGATATCGACTACGGCCTCGTCGCCGGCTTCTACCAACACCAGTGGACCAGTCGCCTCGTCACCGAGGTCGCTTATCAATACGCCGCGCAGCTCCGCTACCAAAACACCGTCAAGTTCAACAGTCTGCAGACTGACGCCAACCAGTTCCTCGCCGACGGTTCCCTCAACCCCCGCTTCGGCGAGCGCTACATGGAAACCAACTCGGGCTCAGGCACGGAGTCGCACAACAATAACATCCACTACGACGGCCGCGTCATCACCGCCTACGAACTGCCCGTCACGCGCTGGCGCCAGAAGATCAATTTCTTCGCCAGCCGCCGCATAGAAATCTTCGACTCCAAAGGCAACCGCGTCGGCCGCAATAACGGCCCCGTCGCCGACCTCACCAACGCCACCAATCTCCTCTACTACCACGCCTACCTGAAAGACGGCCCGAAATCCTGGACCATCGCCCCCGCCGACGACGCCAACTACACTTGGGAAAAATACCGCCGCGACCAGTCCCGCCAGGCCCAGAAGGTGAATTCCTTCCAGCTCAGCACCGTCGCCACGTTCTGGAAGGGCCGCATCAACTACCTCGGCGGCGTCCGCCGCGATTTCTACAAAGTCGAATCCGAGGCCTACACCGCCGCCGCGCTTCCGAACAGCGGACGCGACGCCAAAGGCCGGGTCGTCGGCACCGCTCTCCTCACCACCCCGATCGACGTGGCCGTCACCACCCGCAGCAGCGGCGTCACCGTGTTCCTCATCCCGCAGATCGGCGTTTCCGTCAATTACTCCGAGACCTTTAACCCCGTCGGCGTCGGCGCCCCCGGCATCTACAGCGATGTCTTTGGCCCCACCCAGGGATCGGGCAAATCCGCCGGCCTCCGCTTCATTTTATCCGACAAAGTCGAAGTCAAATTCGGCTACTACGATTCCGCAGAAACCGGCCGCGTGTCCAACGGCACCAACACTGAAATCAACCGCCTCTGGACCAATCTCAACAAAGCCGAACGCGCCCTGCCCGCCTTCCGCGACACCAACGACCAGAACGCCAAAGGCTATGAACTCGACGGCGTCCTCAACCTCTCGCGCGACTTCCGTTTCCGCGGCAACCTCGCCTTCCCCAAGGCCAGTCAAAGCAACACCCTTCCCGGCCTCCGTCGCTACTTCGCGGAAAACATCGCCGAGTGGGATGCCGCCGCCGCCAATCCCGACACCACCGCCCTCGCCCAAGTCGTGGCCGACATCGCCGCCCTGCGCCTCCGCCTCGACAACGCCGCCGAAGGCCGCCAGCTCAACGGCCGCGCCGACTACACCGCCAGCCTCTTCGGCAACTACACCGTCCCCACCGGGCTGTTCAAAAAAGTCTCCATCGGAGCGGGCGCCACCTTCGTCGGCAAAGCCATCATCGGCAACCAGCCCAACCGCCCCTTCGACTACTTCAAGGCCAGCGCCCGCTACGTGGCCCTCGGGTCCCTCGGCTACCGCTTCCGCCTCTGGAATCACAACTTCAACGCCCAGGTGAATGTCAGCAACCTGTTCGATCACGACGACCCGGTCTTCACCGGCACCGCCACCCGCGCCGCCACGGCGACTTCGGCTTCGCAGGTCCTCCGCAGCGGCTTCTACTACGTCGAGCCGCGCAAATATGCGCTGACCCTGAGCGTGGATTTGTAATCCCCCTGCCGACCGTGGTTGGGCCGCGCGCGGCCCCGAGGTAGCGGCGGGATCTCCGGGCCCGACGGGCGAACGGCGGCAAATTCCAACCCCGCCGCAGCGGATTCATTTTCGGCAGTTGCGCGGCGAGACCTAAACCGGCTCCCCTTTCTCCCGCCCCTCCCAAGCCCCCATGAACTCCACCCGTCATCTTCGGAACCTTGCCCGTCGCGCTATTCTCGTCGGCGTCCTCCTCGCAACGGCCCGCGCCGTCCCCGCCACCTCCCCGCCGGCCGCGAAAGCCCCGCCCGCCGCTTCCTCCAACTACGACGAAAGCAAAGTCCTCCCCTACACCCTCCCCGATCTCTTCACCCTCGCCGACGGCAGCAAACTCACCTCCGCCTCCTCCTGGGAAACCCGTCGCCGCGTCGAGCTGCTCGAGCTTTTCCACCGTGAGATGTTCGGCTTTTCGCCGCCCAAACCCGAGGGCCTGACCTTTCGCGTCGAAGCCACCGACCCTATCGCGATGGACGGAAAGGCGACCCGCAAGCAGATCGCCCTCAGCTTCCCGCTCGGCGGCGAAACGTTCACGTTTCGCCTCACGCTGTTCGTCCCCAACCAACGGCGCGGGCCCGCTCCAGTCTTCCTCCTGCTCAACCACCGCCCCGCCGACAACACCGATCCCACCCGCGCCAAACGCACCGAGTTCTGGCCCGCCGAGGATGTGATCGCCCGCGGCTACGCCATCGCCGCCGTCAACGTCGCCGCCGACGTCGAACCCGACCAACGCAACGCGACCACCGGTGTCCGCGCGTTCTACCGCCAGCACTACGCGCAACCCGATCAGCTCACATGGGGCGCACTCGCCGCCTGGTCGTGGGCCGGCTCGCGCGGACTGGACTACCTCGTCACCGACACCGACATCAACGCCGCCCAGATCGCCGTCGTCGGCCACTCGCGGAGCGGCAAATCCGCGCTCTGGGCCGCCGCCCAAGATCCGCGCTTCGCTCTGGCCTGCGTCAACGGCGCCGGCGAAGGCGGCCC
>JANXLP010000521.1 GCA_025355125.1 Opitutaceae bacterium
CGGCCAACACGGCGGCGACGTCATGCACTTCGTCGAGGTCGGCGTCGTCATGATGCTCTTCATCGTCGGCCTCGAACTCCAACCTTCCTCCTCTGGCGCATGCGCGCGCAGCTCGTCGGTCTCGGCGGTCTTCAAGTCGTCCTCACCGCCGCCGCCGTCACCGGTCTCGGCGCCGCCCTCGGCCTCGAACTCCGCATCTCCCTCGCGACCGGCCTCATCGTCGCGATGTCCTCCACCGCCATCGTCCTCTCCTCTCTCCAAGAACGCGGACAACTGAAAACTCCCGCCGGCCAGGCCGCGTTCGCTGTCCTCCTTTTTCAAGACATCGCGGTGATCCCCATCCTCGCGCCGCTCCCGCTCCTCGCCGTCAAAAATCTCGCCGCCCCGACCGAGGCCGATCTCGCCGCCGCCGCGCACACTGCCTCGCTGATCGCGCACCTGCCCGGCTGGGCCCAAGCCCTCGCACCCTCGCCGCCGTCGCCAGCGTGGTCTTCGCCGGCCGCCACCTCGTCAACCCCCTCTTCCGCGCCATCGCCCGCACCGAGATCCGCGAACGCTTCACCGCCCGCGCCCTCCTCCTCGTCATCGGCGTCTCCCTCGTCATGCAGATGGTCGGGCTCTCCGCCGCACTCGGCACGTTCGTCGCCGGTGTCGTCCTCGCCGACAGCGAATACTGCCATGAGCTTGAGGCCGACATCGAGCCGTTCAAGGGCCTCCTCCTCGGGCTCTTCTTCATCACCGTCGGCGCCGGTATCGACTTCGGCCTGCTCCGTTCGCAGCCCGGCCTCATCGCCGGCCTCGTCTGCGCCCTCCTCACGATCAAGTTCGTCGTGCTCTTCGTCCTTTCGCGCATTTTCAAACTCTCCACGCCCGAGGGACTGCTCTTCTCCTTCGCCCTCGCCCAGGGCGGCGAGTTCGCCTTCGTCCTCCTTTCCTTCGTCGTCGATCACTCCGTCCTAACCGCCGCCCAGGCCGCCCCGCTCACCGCGACCGTCGCGCTCACCATGGCGCTCACGCCGCTCCTTTTCGTCATCAACGAAAAACTCGTTTAGCCCCGCTTCGCCCGCACCAACGCCCCCGCGCGCGAGGCCGACGAGATCGACCCCGCCCATCAGGAAAACCCCGTCATCATCGCCGGCTTCGGCCGCTTCGGCCACATCGTCGGCCGCTTCCTCCGCGCCGCCGGCGCCGCCCGCGCCAAGTCTATCGTCATCGCCATCGACAACGAGGCCAAGGCCATCGACCTCGTGGACACCGTCCAAAAACATTTCCCCCACCTCAAGATTTTCCCCCGCGCCAGCGGCCGCGTGCACGCCTACTAATTCCAAAAACGCGGCGTGCTCACGTTCTACCGCGAGACCCTCGGCAGCTCCCTCAACCTCGGCATCGACGTTCTCCGCGCTCTGGGATTCCGCGCCCACCAGGCCCACCGCGCCGCCCAGCTCTTCAAGGAGCACGACGAAAAATCCGTCCGCGACCCCGCCCAGTTTTTGGAAAACGACGACGTTTACTTCAACGAGGCCCGCCGCCACATCGAAGCCTTCGACCGCATGTTCGCCAGCGACGCCACCGGCCACCGCTCCGAATCTGACCGTGGCTGGGAACCCCTGCCGCCCGGCAACGCCTCCCGTGGATAACTAGCCGCGAACCCGCCCCGGCCACGTCTCCGCCCGCGTCCAAAATTCATCCCCGCGCCCGCCGTAGTAATCCGCGAGCACGGTATCCATGACCACCGAGGTCCGGCGCGCCGATTCTCCGGTGCTCGGACACATTCCGCGCCCGAGCAACTCGTCGACAATACTGTGGATCAACGGTTGCGCCACGTGCTGCGGATTCGGCCGCTCGAATGACTCTACCCACCCCGAAATTTCCAGCCGCACCGGCTCATTTCCGAGCAGCGAACACGACACTTCGCCCCCCGTGCCCGTCAGTCGCAACGTGTCGTCTCTTGCAGCACTCGTGAAATTCCACGTCGCCACGCCATGTGCCCCGCCCGTCACGTCGAAACTCATCGCCACCGCATCCTCCACGGTATAGTTGCCGAGAAGATTCGTTGCCCGCCCCTTCACGTTCTGCAGCGGCCCGAGCAGATAATCCAACAGGTCAAGCAGGTGCGACCCGATGTCCAAAAAGTGCCCGCCGCCCCCGCTCACCGCATTCACGCGCCAACTGTCGCCCGACAGATGAAACGGCGCCGCAAACCGATAATGCACACCGGTCAGTTGCCCGAGTTTCCCCTCTCGCAACAACTCCTCCAAAAACAAAAACCGCGGCAACCGCCGCCGGTAATACGCCACGAACAGCGGCAACTTCGCCGCCGCAAACGCCGCCACCATCCGGTCACACTCCGCCGTGTGCCGAGCCATGGGTTTCTCAATATAAGCCGGCTTTCCCGCCGCCGCGATTCTCAGCGCATAGTCCGCATGCGAATCAGGCAGCGTCGCCACATAGACCGCATCCACCTCGGGATCTGCGATCAACGCATCCGCGTCCACATACCAGCGCGCCACCCCATGCCGTTTCGCATAGTCCGCCGCCTTCGCCGCATCGCGCCGCATCACCGCCACGAGCTGCGACCCCGTCGCCTTCTGAAAGCCCGGCCCGCTCTTCACCTCGGTCACATCACCGCAACCGATGATTCCCCAACGCACCACGTCACGGCCTGCAAAAAAAGCGGAAGTGCTCATTCCATCCAAAGTGCGCGCCGACCCTCCGACCGCCACCGCAAAATTCCCAGCCAGTCCGACCACCCGCTTTGAATGTAGGGCGGGGTCGCCGAACCCCGCCCCCGCTCACAACAAACCCTTCAACGCCTCCATCCCCGCCGCCGTCGCGAGCACGTAGTGAAATTTGCTATCCGACCACACCGCCGCCGCCTGTGTGGCCCGCGCCACGAGTGCTGGCACCGCCCGCGCCGGCAGTTCCGGCATCGCCCCGCGCGGTAGCGTATAGAGGTGAAACACGAGCCCCTTCCGCACGAAGCACACCTCGACCACATCCCGCCCCCCGAGACTCAGCGTGCGGCAACCCTGCGCGCGCATCTGCGCAAAGTCCAAATTCAGCCCGCTCGTCAGTTTGCCGTCCGGCGCGTTCAGCCACGCCTTCAGCTCCCCCGTCGCCGTGTCATGCCCGCCATGACCCTTCACGCTGAGATCACTCAACGCCAGCTCGGCCAGCGCCGTCGTCGGCGCATCCACCGCGCCCGCCCGCTTGAAAGAAAATTGTCCCGCCACTGCCAGCAGCACCATCACCGCCGCAGCCGCCGCCAGCCACACCGGTTGCCGCCACCACGTCCGCTGCTGCGTCGTGCTCGCCCGCGCCCCGGCCAGAATCGCCGCGCGCAACTCCGCCGGCGGCGCGATCTCGCGCAACTTTGCGCCCACCACCGCATCGTGCGCCCGCGCGCGCTCAAACCACGCGCCCAAGTGCGGGTCTTCCCGTGTGCGTTGCAGTGCGCCGGCAAATGCCGGATCGCCCGCGTCCTGCCCGCTCGCGCGATACGCGCCGAGCGTAAATTTTGCTTCTTGGTTCGTCATGCTGATTTTCCTCCTTTTGTCACGGGGAACGACACGACCTTCGTGTTCGCCCCCGCTTCTTCCTTCGCCAACACCGCCCGAAGCTGCGCCTTACCGCGCGACAGCCGCGACATCACCGTGCCGATCGGCACTTCCAACGTCTCCGCGATTTCGTGGTAGGCCAGATCTTCTAAATAAAAAAGCGTGAGCGGCGCGCGAAACACCTCGTCCACCTGTTGCAACGCCGCGACCACCGTCGCCCCGTCCAGCTTCGCCACGCGGTCGATTTCCTCGGCCGCGATGTCCGTCTCCCCCGGCGGCAGATCCTCGATAAAGGTCTCGCGCCCACCGCGCCGACGTCCGCGCAAAAATTCCCGGTAGAGCGTCGTGAACAACCACGATTTCGCCTTCGCCGTCTCCCGCAGACTTGCCCCTTTGGTCGCCCAGATAAAAAACGTCTGCTGCACCAGGTCGCCCGCATCCGCCGAATTGCGCGCCAGGCTCAGGGCAAAGCGGTAGAGCGACGTATAGTGCGCATCGACCAATTGGGCAAAGACCTCGTTACTCATGGGTATGGACTTCAGAGTTACCGGTGCCGGGGTTTATTCCCGCAACCCGCATTCATTTTGTCATTGCGAGGAGCGCCCGCGACGAAGCAATCCATCTCCTCTTCCGCCGTATGCTTCGCCTCATCCTCCCACCCAACCTCGCCGCCGCCGTCGTCCGCGACGCCATCCCGGTGAAAGTGGAGCTTGATCCCAACGTTGCGCCCGCCCCTGGCCTCTTCCCCGTCCTCGCCCACCTCCAGCGCCTCTGCGGCACCTCCACCCCGCCCGCCTTCCTTCAACTCACTCGCGCCCAACTCCGTGACCTCGCCGCCGCCGCCGGCCAGGAACCCATCTTCGTCCACAACGGCCAAGCCGGCGTCTGGCGTCACGCCACCCTCCTCGGCACCCCGCCGCCACCTGCGACGCCCACACCCACCGCAAAATCCGTCCGCCCCATCGGCAATCGCCAATCGCCAACCGGCAATTCCAGCACGCCATCGGCGCTGCTGGTGGACGGTTCCGAAAACTTCCTCGCCCTCACCCTCCCCTCGCCCGAGCACCCCCAATACGCCCGCGCCCTCGACTTGGTGAAAACCAACGGCTTCGCCCTCGATCCTTCCACGCGCAAATGGTGGCTCCGCGACCGCCACAAGACCCTCAACTTCCTCGCCGCCCAAGGCGAACGGCTCCGCACCGGCTTCGACGCCGACTTCACCGAAAACTTCGAAAAACACACCGCGCGTCTCCGCTCCGCCGAAATCATCGCCGACGCCCAAGAAACCGCCGGCGGCTACGCCCTCACCCTCGGCCTCAAAGCCGGCCCCGCCGACGACGCCACGCTCCGCGACGCCATCGCCACCAACCGCCGCTACCTCGAAGCCGGCGGCCAGGTTTACCTCATCGCGCCCGAGCAACTCGAGAAACTCGCCACCGCCCAGCGCGCCATCGCCGGCGATCCGACCACCCCCGTCGCCCCCCGCCGCGCCCAACGCGTGAGCGCCGCCCGCGTCGCCGAGGCCGAAGCCATCATCGAAGAACTCGCCCCCGGCTGGATGCCGCCCGAGACGTGGAAGACCCGCAGCGCCGCCCTCCGCAATCTCGCCGGCCTCGCCCCCGCACCCATCTCCGCCGACCTCGACGCCCAGCTCCGCCCCTATCAAAGACTCGGCGTCGCCTGGCTCTGGCACCTCCACCGCGCCGAACTCGGCGGCATCCTCGCCGACGAAATGGGCCTCGGTAAAACCCTCCAAGCCCTCGCCCTCCTCACCGCCGTCCAAACGCCGTTGAAAGTTGAAAGTCCCGAGTTGAAAGAACCCGCACGACCCACGTTTCAACTCCGCCGCCCCTCCGTCTCCTCCCCTCAATCGGCAATCGCCACTCGGCAATCGGCAATCCTCTCCGCCTCGCTCGTCGTCGCCCCCGCCTCGCTCCTCGAAAACTGGCGCCGCGAAACCGTCCGCTTCGCTCCCGCCCTCCGCGTTTTCGTTCACCACGGCGACCACCGCCTCGCCTCCGCCGCCGACTTCGCCGCTCACGATCTCATCATCACGAGCTATGGCACGCTCACCCGCGACCAGGAGCTGTTCACGTCCGTCGATCTCACGGTCGTGATCGCCGACGAGGCCCAACACATAAAAAATCGCCGCTCGCAAAACGCCGCCGCCCTCCGCGCCCTCCGCGCCCGCAGCCGTTTCCTCCTCACCGGCACGCCGCTCGAAAACTCCCTCGACGACCTCCGCTCCCTCTTCGAATTCCTCCTCCCCGGCTACCTGCAAAAAGTCCCCGCCGGCATCCGCGGCGACGAACGCACCTGGTTCGACCAACGCCTCCGCGCCCAGACCGCGCCCTACATCCTCCGCCGCACCAAACTCGCCGTCGCCCCCGAGCTCCCCGAAAAAATCGAGCAGATCATCTGGTGCGATCTCACCCCTGCGCAAGCCAAGCTCTACCGCGACACTCAGGAATCCTCCGAGCGCCAGCTCCTCGACCTCGCCGCCGGCGGCGCCAGCGAAGGCCGCCTCCAATTCGCCGCCCTCACCCAGCTCCTCCGCCTCCGCCAGATCTGCTGCGACCCGCGCCTCATTCAAAAATCGCCCGACGGCGCCGATGCCCCCGCGCCCACGCCGAAGCCCATTCCTTCCGCCAAACTCGAGGCCTTCACCGAGCTCCTCGCCGAAGCCATCGACGACGGCCACCGCCTCCTCGTCTTTTCCCAATTCACCTCGCTGCTCGCCCTCCTCCGCGAAGAACTCGCCACCCAGGACATCGCACACTGCTACCTCGACGGCTCAATGACCACCCGCGCTCGCCAAGCCGAAGTGGACCGCTTCCAAGCCTCCGACGAAATCCCGATCTTCCTCCTCTCGCTCAAAGCCGGCGGCACCGGCCTCAACCTCACCGGCGCCGATACCGTCATCCACTTCGACCCATGGTGGAATCCCGCCGCCGAAGCCCAAGCGACCGACCGCGCCCACCGCATCGGCCAGAGCCGCACCGTCACGAGCTACAAACTCATCTGCGCCGGCACCGTCGAAGAAAAAGTCTTGGCCCTCCAAGCTGAGAAACGCGCCCTCCTCGCCGATGTCTTCGAAGCCAGCGACGACGCCTCCGCGAAACTCTCCCTCGCCGACCTCCGCGACCTCCTTCGCGCCTAAGTATCGGAAGTGCGGACGCCCCCCGTCCGCCCCCACCTCATCAGAGCAGCAAAAAGCACAGCCCCATCACCGCCGTCGGCAGCAACGCCCCGAGCAACAACCCACCCGGCGAAATCCCCTCCGGGAAGTAGCGTTTCAAAATCGTCTGCCCCGCCGGATTCGGCGCATTCGCGATCACCGTCAACCCACCACCCGTCACCGCGCCCGCCACCACCGCGTATTTCATTCCGTCCGTGAAACCCGGCACGAGTGTGGCTAGGTAAGTGATCGCGGCGTTGTCGTTAAACGCGGTCAAAATCGTCGCGCCAAAAAACACCGGCGTCTCGCCCAGGCTCTTCAGCACCGGCTCGATCCACCAGCCCTGTAATCCGCCATGCACCACGAGCCCTGCGAGGAAAAATCCCACGAGCAGCGGCCCGCGCAAATCGAGCTTCGTCTGGTGATGCTCCGTCGCCTGCATGAAGGCCACGAAGAATAAAAATCCTCCGATGAAGAGCACCGGATAGTGCGCCATCCACACCGCGAACCCCAAGAAAACGAGATGCCCCAGCGTGACCCAACTCGGGATCACCGCCGCCGCCCGCTTTGATTTCGCCGCGCCCGCGCCCCCCGTCTTTAGCGCGAGCAGTTCCCTCCGAAAAATCGCGAAATAAAGTCCCGTCGCCACCACGATTCCCACCGCCGCCTTCCAGCCAAAGTGCGTGAGCATAAAACCAAAGCCCCACTTCCACGGCGTCGCGACCATCAACACCGGTGGCGCCGCGAAATGCGTCAGCGTCCCGCCCACCGATATGTTAACGAACAACAGCCCGAGCGTCGCGTATTTCAGCCGCAGCGACGGCTTGAGTTCATAAAACTGCCGCCCCAACAAGAGCGCCGCGATCGTCATCGCCGCCGGTTCCGTGATGAACGAGCCAAACAGCGGCGCCAAAATCAGAATCGCCAACCACCACGCCACCGGCCGCCCGCTCCCGAGCGACGCCACACCGCGTAGCGCCCGCTCCGCCAGCGTCAGCACCGGCCGCGTCGCCGCGATGCTCATCACCACGACCACGAACATCGCCTCCGTGTAGTTCACCGTGTGCGCGACATAGTTGATCGCCGCGTCCGCGCCCTTAGCCCACACGATGGCAATTCCAAGCACCACCGCCCATATCCCGAAAATTGCCTCGATCTCGCCAAGAAAGTGCAGCGCCTTGCCCGCAAAGCTCACCTCGTCCGGCCGCCCGTCTTCATTGGCGTCGGAGCCGCGCTCACCCGTTTTAAGACGGCGCGCGTGACGCTGCTCCACGACATGCGCGAGGTGCTGAATTTTACCCGCCAAAAACGTGTGCGTGATCGCCAGCAGAAAGATCGACGTCGCCACTAAGTTAAACGGTTCCGCCTGAATTCGCGCGAGTAACACCTCACCCAAACCGGCCTGCGGCCCGGCCTGATAGGCTTCGAGTGGTAACGGAAAATTCGTGAGCGCAGCCATTTCAGAGCAGAGTTAATAATCCATCGAGCGAGTAAATGTAATCATTCGCCTCCGCTCGCACCTTCTCGCGCGGCGTGTAGCGCCCAAACCCCACGAACCGATCCACCACCGGTTTCGTCTCCAGATCACTCGCACCGTCCCCCACCATCACGAACTGCGCGGGCCCGAGTTCACGCTTCAGCGCCGCCATCACCTCAGGCTTCCCCCCGGAGCGCGTCGTCGGATACGCGATATCATAGCCTCGATAGCTGCCATCAGCATTGAAAAATAAATCCACCGCCTCGACCCGCTCGATCCCCAGATAGGCCGCCAAAGGCAACATCAGCGGACGAAATCCGCCGCTGATAATAAGCGGCGTCCACCCGCGTGCCTTCAACTCCGCGATCGTCGCCCGCGCGGTCGGCTCCACGGTCTCAACATATTTTCTCCCCACCGTCTCCGCATCCTCACGCCGGGGTCGGATAATTTCCAGCCGCCGTCCAAAAACCGCCTCAACCGCCAACTGGCCGTTCATCGCGGCATGGGTCATCGCTTCAACTTCCGCAAAGACCGCCGGTCCCCGACTGCGCCCTAGCTCGTCAATACCCTCGATCGCGCTGAGCGTGCTGTCGCAGTCAAAAGCGATGAGTTTCAAGGGCACCATTCGCCCTACCACGCCGACCCCGCTCCCCTCGGGCAACAAAAAAGCCCTCCGACTCCGGAGGGCTTTGAAATTTTCGGGACGCGTTCGCCGAGTTACTTCTTGGTCGCGACGCGCTTGAACTTGTTCGTGAACTTCTCGACGCGGCCGGCCGTATCGACGAGGCGCTTCTCGCCAGTGTAGGCGGGATGCGAATCCATCGTCACATCGCGGACGATGACGAAATATTCCACGCCATCGATGGTCTCCTTACGGGCAGACTTCATCGTGGACTTGGTCATGAAACGCTTGCTGGTTCCGATATCGAGGAAGCAAACGTCGTTGAGGATAGGATGGCCTTCGGCTTTCATCGTAGTAAAAGAGGGTTAATTAGCCTTGGCGCGCTTTGTAACGCGGCTCGACCTTGTTGATCACGTAGATCTTGCCTTTGCGACGCACCACTTGGCACGCCGGGTGACGCTTCTTGGCGGATTTGATGGAGGAAACAACTTTCATAAAACGCGTGAAAACAGAGTCCGTTTTATCCTCTGTCAACTGTATTGTCCGCCGGGTCGCGGGCAGTTTTAAACTTCAATTTTGCCCCGTCTCTTCAGGCTCATCCGCGAGCAGCCGCCACTCCGCACCTTCACGCGCCAAAAGCGTCCGCCACAGGCTCCCATCCATCGGTAAATTGAACAGATCCGGCGGTGCCGTCACCACCACCCACGTGTTCTGTTCGATCTCATTTTCGAGCTGCCCACCCGTCCAACCCGCGTAGCCCACAAACGCCCTCAGATCCGCATCCTCGACCTCGCGCAACTGCGTTGCCTGCGCGGGCTCGATTCCAAAATGCAGCCGGAACCCGTTTTCCTGCGTCTCCCAAGCCACCAGCACAAGTTGCTTCTTCTCGACCGGCCCACCGTTGCACAACGGCACACTCGCCAGCGGCCCCAACGCAAAATCCCCCTGCAACTCCCCCAGCCGCTTCCCCATCGGCCGGTTCAACACCACCCCCATCGCACCCTCCGCATTATGCGCCGACATCAAAATCACCGTGCGATTAAAATTGGACTCCTTCAACGCGGGATGCGCCAGCAACAGCGCCCCCGCCAGTGTCTCTTCACTCCCTCGACGTGGTGTGTGCATCGCGTGTGTTCGTCTTCGTTTTTTACCGTCTGCGTTTCAGAGTTTCAGCACGTTGACTCCGGCATCCACCAAAAGCGGCAACACCAGGGGATCGTTTTGATAATCCTCCCGGTATTTCACTTCCGCGATGCCCGCCGCCGCCATGATCTTCGCGCAGTTGATGCACGGGAAATGCGTGACATAGGCGATGCAGCCTTCGACGGAACTCCCCCGCCGCGCCGCATCCGCGATCGCATTCTGCTCCGCATGCACCGTCGCCTGCTCCCGCCCTTCGCGCAGCCGCGAGACATGCGGCGTGCCCGGCAAAAATCCGTTATAGCCCGCCGCCACCAATCGGTTCTTCCGGTCGCCCCCGGTCACAATCACGCAGCCCACGTGCAGCCGCTCGCAGTTCGACCGCGACGCCATCAGCACCGAGGTCGCCATGAAATACTCGTCCCATGAGGGCCGGTGGGGGAAGGCCGCGGCGGCGTTGGCGATCAGATCTACGGGATTGGCGGATGAGCTCATGCGATAAACTGCGCGACACACTGGACACCCTCCTCGCGTCGCGCAACCTTCCCCTCGCGATGCCCCGCATGTTGCAGCCCGAGCTCCTCGACGCGCTCCCCCCCGACCACCCCGCCGCGCTGCACAACCGCCGCGACCTACGCCTCACCAACCGTGCGATGGGCAACTTTCGTTGGTTTCTCCGCACCCTCCCGCCGCTCCTCCGCCCCGCCGAGCTCGTCCTCGAACTCGGCGCCGGCACCGGCGAACTCGGCCGCGCTCTCCACCGTCGCACCGTCGCCCTCGACGGCCTCGACCGCTGGCCCCGCCCCGCCGACTGGCCCGCCGCCCGCGCGTGGCACGCGACCGATCTCGCCACTTTTCCGTCTTACGCCGACTACCCCGTCATCATCGGCAACCTCATCTTCCATCAATTCTCCGAAACCGAACTCGCCGCACTCGGCGCCCAACTCCGCGTCCACGCCCGCCTCATTGTCGCCTGCGAACCCGCCCGCCGCCGCATCTTCCAAATCCTCTTCGCCACCTTCGCCCCGCTCCTTGGAGCCAACTACGTCAGCCGCCACGACGCCCACGTGAGCATCGCTGCCGGCTTCCGCGGCGACGAACTTCCCCGCGCCCTCGGCCTCGATCCCGCCCACTGGGATTGCCGCGTCACCACGGGTTTTCTCGGCGCCTACCGCCTCGTCGCGCTCCGCCGCGCATGAGCCGTATCCATACAGTCGAACCTCGAAGACCGAGCTATCACGCAAAACCAAACGGTGAACGCTTCCGCGCAGGCTATCTGCGCCCACCTACGCTCCGAAGATCGGGCTCTCAGCTCTCAACTCTCAGCTCTCAACTGAGTTTTTGCGCATGAGTTCACCGCGCCCCATCGAGATCATCGGCGGCGGCCTCGCCGGCCTCGCCCTCGGTCTCGCCCTTCGTCACGCCGGCATCCCCGTCA